>NZ_JBNGCJ010000587.1:0-3542 GCF_049974785.1 Vibrio genomosp. F10 str. 9ZD137 | reverse complement strand
GGTTGCCCTCGCGTTTGGTCTAGCGGCTTCCTCTATCTTCCCGGCATTGATGATGGGTATCTTCAGCAAGACCATCAATAAAGAAGGTGCTATTGCGGGTATGATTACAGGTATCACTATTACACTGTTCTACGTATTCCAACACAAAGGCATTCTGTTTGTTGCTGACTGGACATACCTTGAAAGCTGGGGAAGCAACTGGTTCTTAGGTATTGAACCAAACGCCTTTGGTGCAATTGGTGCGGTATTTAACTTTGTTGTTGCTTTCTGTGTCTCTCGCGTAACCGCAGAAACACCACAAGAAGTAAAAGATTTGGTTGAGCACGTGCGAATTCCTGCCGGTGCTGGTGATGCTGTTGATCACTAAAATATAACCTATCCCACAAAAGCCTCTTCGGGGGCTTTTTTTATCTGTCCAATACTGTACTTTATCTATTATTACAATTAGTTAACTTTTTATAGCGCCTATTGCTGCAAGGAAGCCAATATGTTTAAAAGTAAGCACCTCATCGTTGCTATGCTCGTTACTCCTGTTCTCTCGATTCTCGCTTACGTTGGTACGGATTTGGCCCTCAGTGAGAAGCCCCACGCAGCAAAAAAAGGAGAAGCATACAAGCTCTTAAGTAAATCGAACTGTCGTTATACGAGTGGCTTATGTGATATGGAAAATGGCGAATTTAAAATTAAGTTTCGCTCAGAAAACCTGACTGACGATCAACTGTTTCTCAGCCTCAGCTCAAAGCTTCCTTTAGAAGGTATTAAAGTATCGCTAGCGGAAAACCTAGAAGAGACAAGTGCACCTGTGAGCATGGTGCGTATCGACGAAACCAACCTTAACTGGAAAGTAACACTACCCGCCCCTTCATCAGAGGAAAATTGGTTAAGAGTCGCCGCTCAAGTGAACGACACACTATACTACGGTGACACCCAAACCATCTTCGTGACCTACGAGACGCTGCTGAATAAGTCCGAATAAAATCAGCCCAAACAATGAGAAGCGAGCTATTTTATCTGATTTAAAATAGCTCTCAGTTTCAGCGGTTTGACCGGCTTAGGAATAAAAGCAAACCCGTTAGACTTTATCCCATCCAGCATATCTTGTGTTCTATCCGCGCTAATAATGACACCTTTGAACTTATCTCCTAAGCGCAGACGACACTGCTGCAAAACTTCTAATCCAGTCCGGCCATTATCCAATCGATAGTCTGAGAAAATGACATCGGGAACCCAATTATCTTCCAGAGCCTTCAAGCTTTGCATTAAATCCTCCGCCGTTTTGATTTCACAGCCCCAGCGCGCCAATAAGCTTTCCATTCCAACTAAGATTTCACGTTCGTTATCCACACAAAGAATTTTTAAATGTGATAGGTCAGATACAGGTAACAATGTGGGTTTGATCTCAACGATCTGTTCACTGCTCGCGCGATTCAAGGTGATCGAAAAGACGCTGCCTTCTTTTGGCCAAGAACGTAACGATATTTGATGGCCTAATACATGAGCTATACCTTTTGAAATGGCCAGGCCAAGACCTAGGCCTTGATCTGAACGAATTTGACTGCCTCGAGTAAATTCTTCAAAGATCTCTTGCTGTTTGTTTTCATCAATGCCAATACCATTATCCCAAACCTCAATGCGAACATCATCGCCGACTCGTCTCACACCGAGACGCACTTTGCCTTTCGGACAATAGCGAAAAGCATTGGTGAGAAAGTTTTGGACCACTCGCCTTAATAACTTGGGATCAGACTTCACGACTAATGACGAAGGGATCATCTTAAAAGACAGTTGCTGCTGCTTAGCAAGAGCGCTAAATTCCGCATCCAAATTTGCCAGAACATCTTTTATGGCAAAGCTGTGAATATTGACATCTAATTTGCCCGATTCAAGCCGCGAGATGTCGAGCAAATCGCCAATGAGATCCTCAGCGGCTTCCAAAGCGCTTTCAATATGGCGAGATAAACCTTTCACTTCTTGTTCTTTCGCTACTTCCGTTAGGGATGATGCAAACAAGCGCGCCGCGTTAAGTGGTTGCATCAAATCGTGGCTAACTGCCGCCAAAAAACGGGATTTTGACTGAGACTCGTGCTCAGAACGTTGCGTGGCACTGACTAACTGCTTGTTAAGGCGCTCTAACTCTTGTGTACGCTTTAAAACCCGAGACTCTAACGTTTCATTGGCTTCTTTTAACGCTTGCTCTGCGTCTCTAAAGACGGTGATGTCGGTAAAGCTCATCACAAAACCACCGCTTGGCATTGGATTACCTTGTACCTCAATCACTCGACCATCTGGGCGAATTCGAGAAGAGGTGTGCCTTGTGCCTTGCTCTAAGTGTTGCACTCGTCGTCGGACATGGCCTTCAGGATCACCCGGACCGCAAAGCCCGTTCTGAGCATTATGTCGAATCACATCAGCAATCGGTCTTCCCACTTGAATGAGCCCAGCGGGAAATTCAAACAGTTCTAGATAACGCTGATTCCAGGCCACCAGCCTCAGTTGCCTATCAACCACGGCGATGCCTTGCCCAATATGTTCAATAGCGCCTTGAAGAAGCCCTCGACTAAAGTCATACAATTCCGATGCTTCATCAACAATTGTTGCCACTTCCTCTAACTGCATATTTTTACCTTGCAGTGCAGAAGTCAGTACCAACTTAGCGGAAGAAGCGCCAAACACACCAGCCAGCACACGTTCGGTATGGCGAATCAAGGTTGATGGTGCCTGTTGATTAGGCAACAATGTTTCATGTTGCTGATTCCAAAACTGCTTAAACGCATTGCGGACGCGTGTTCGCCCAACAAAACGAGAAGCCAGCATCTCCAGTTCAGCCACCGTGACTCGACTTTGATACAAGCTTTGGTTTTCACTTTCAGGTAATGGCGTACCCACAAATGAAGCCGATTGTAAGCGCTCACTTAGGCTAGCTCGCGTCACCATAGAAATGAAAACATAGCAAAACGTATTGATCAAAACGCTGAGTAGCATTCCCCAATCAGAGCTTTGAACTCCCCAGCCAGTGAATAGCTCTGGTGGGGTGATCACCCAAAGAAGGGCATTATTACTTGCATCTCCTGCCAAAATACCGGTTTGACTCATCAAGGTGATGAGCCAGATGCCAAACCCAAAAGCAAGACCGACATACACCCCTTTTCGGTTACCTGTACGCCAATACATCCCTCCAATCAGGGCAGGAGCAAATTGAGTAATCGCAGCAAATGAAAGGAACCCAATGGCAGATAAAGAGTGAATCGTGTCTAGGGCTTGATAAAACCCCCATGCGCCAATCAGTAACAATAGAATCAAGGCGCGTCGAATGATCAGCAATAACCCAGAAAAGTGTCGATGATTTTTCCCAGTAATCCGCATTCGCCGTAGCAACAGTGGCATAACCAAGTCATTTGACACCATGATAGCGAGTGCAATGGTAGAGACGATCACCATACCACTTGCCGCAGAGGTGCCGCCTAAAAACGCCAACAGAGCAATATTGTCAGCTCCCACAGACATTGGGACACTGATGACATAAGCAGATCGGAAGAGCGGTT
>NZ_JBNGCJ010000586.1:0-5436 GCF_049974785.1 Vibrio genomosp. F10 str. 9ZD137 | reverse complement strand
GGCGGCGGTGTCGTGGCAGATAGTCAGTGCGAGTCTGAATACCAAGAAACATTGGATAAGCTTAGTCGTATCTTACCGGTACTGGCTAGGCACTCCACTTCACAATAATTTCATGCAATCCTGAAGCGGTATAAGGCTTGGTTAAAATATCATCCATACCGCTTTTCATGCACTTTTCTCTCTCTTCTAGTGTGGTTCCGGCCGTTAAGGCAATGATCGGTTTTGTATAGCCTTGTGAGCGTAAAATCGCCGTCGCCTCAAAGCCATCCATTTCTGGCATGCGACAATCCATAAAAATGATGTCGTACTCATTGGTTTTGACCGCATCGAGTGCTTCCAGTCCGTTATTACCAATATCCGCAACCAATTTGAATTTTTTAAGCATTTGATTAATGATGATTTGATTCATACGAATATCGTCAACCACCAGAATAGATAAGGATTTAGCCAGTGGTTTTAATGGACCCTTTGATAGGATTTCTTGATTGCCATCGGTATTCGTGGATTTTTCCAGCGGAATCTGGACCGTAAACGTGGTGCCTTTACCTAACTCACTGTTGAGATCAACGCTGCCTTTCATCAAGTCCAGTAGCTGCTTACAAATCGCAAGACCCAACCCTGAACCTTCAAAGTTTCGCTTGCTCGACCGGTCGGCTTGTACAAAGGGGTCAAACAAACTCTCTTGAGCCTGTTTATCGATACCAATCCCCGTATCAACAATCTCAAATATCAGTCGATTCGAATCCCAATTCACTTTTAATGTCACAGAACCATACTCGGTAAACTTAATCGCATTACCTACTAAATTGACCAATATTTGACTGATCCTCTCAATATCACCGATAAAGACACTGGGAATCGCATTGCTGTGCTCTATGGAAAAATCAATACGCTTTTCCATCGCCTTAGAGGTAAAGATCCCTTTCACGGTATTTTCTACATCATGCCAATAAAATTGACTGGGTATCAACTCCATCATACCGGCATTCATTTTACTAAAATCCAGAAGATCATTGATAATACTTCGCAACAGCTCACCCGATTGCGTCAAATTCATCAGGTAACTGCTTTGCTCTTGATTTAAGCCGGTATCAGCCATCAACTCTGCACTGCCTAGTAGCCCATTTAATGGTGTTCTAAGCTCATGGTTGATCATCGCGACAAATTCTTTGGTGGCCCGTTCGGAGTCTTCCGCCCGAGTCCGAGCTTCAATCGTTTCATTGAGCATTAGCTGTCGATTAATGGCACTGCACAGTAGGTCGTTAACAAGCAGCATTTGGCTGACGATGAACTCTTTGTCGACATCACCAATAATCACACCAAAAATGAGCTCACCAATTAAATCGTTGCCTATTGTGATTGGCAAATGGAGCTTGTTCCCTATCCAGTGAATATCATGGCTCAGCTGGCCCGAATGCCGATGCTCCAAGTGCCCAAAATGTTCGTACTTAAAAGACGCTATCGGGACATCTGGAATGGTTAAATAAGCCGTTTCAATGACATTGCTGTTTGTGAGTCGCTTCAAAAAGCTGGACAGCAAAACATCGTCGAGATTTCGCGACAGAAAGGCTCGTCCAAAGTGAATCAGTGCTTCATCAATCAGCTGCTCAAACTCAAATTTTCTTAGGTCCGTCGCCGTTTGGTGCTCTAATTTCTTTAACGCTAACTGTAAATGCTGGTTAGATTGATAAAGCTCTAACCCTTTTTGTTCCAGTAAACGTTCTGCTTCTTTTCGAGCAGCAATTTCTCTGTTGAGTTTGCGTTCAAGGAGAGAGAGCTTGTCCATAGTCAAGAGCCAAGAGTAAGCGTAAATCGAACATGATCATGATTCGTTGTTTGACTTTGTGTCGCTATGTTCACACTCTCATTAAAATGCTCTGCGCACCCTTTTATCAAACCAAGGCAAACATGAGACATGCACCGTGCACTTTTATAATCAAACACCATCTCTGTTTGTGTCTCAGAGATAAAATCAAATGAGGGCGGTTTAGCGTCAGGGTAAAGTTTTTTCACCTCTAAATGGATGTAATCTTCTACATGGCGGATAAATTGAAACGAACTGGCGCATTGATTCAGTTCAGCATTATCTGGCATCGATTTATACAGAGTAATAAACACTGATTGACCAAACACTTCCTGCAACTGTTCGCTTGGAATATCAGTTTTTTTACTCAAGGCGACAATGAGCTTCACCAACGCTTTATGATCATAGCTTCCGACCGAAGTGTAAATACCACTGTCTCCTGCCTCATCAAGTATCGTATCCAGTACTTCTAAGCCAAACTCACGCTCAACCAGCTCCATAAATTCCGTAAAAATAAGTCCTTTCATCTTTATGGGCTATCCTTATGATAAACAACACAGTTAAAAGCATGATCCATAAGTGGGTCTTTTACAAATCCAATTCTGAGGCAAATACGTTGTTTGAACTTAATAAAAATAACCTAATTCAAAAATTTCAGTTTCAGCAGCCGGTCAAATACCACGTAGAATCAACCAAACGGGTGTCAGCATTGGCCCAGCGCCCACTGAGAAAAGCTTCTGTATTAGTGGGGTTTATCGAAAGGCCTCACGGGTTATCAGTCGTCCTGACAAAGCGAGCCAAGCATTTAAAGCACCACCCTGGGCAAATCAGCTTTCCTGGAGGGAAATACGAAAAAAGCGATCCATCCATCTTATTCACTGCGGTTCGTGAAACTCAGGAAGAAGTTGGTATCGCCCCAGAGCACATCGAAATTTTTGGTCAAATGCCCGAGCTAACAACCGTCAGTCATTTTTCTGTCACGCCTGTACTCGCCTTCATCAACCCGAACCATTCTAAGTCGATTGACCCAAATGAAGTGGATGAAGCCTTTGAAATGCCGGTCAGCTACATGCTCGATAAAAAGCAACTTCACAGCTACCTTTTTACGGTCAATAAAGATCATCACCGTGTTTTCGCTTTGCCTTACAAAAATCATTTCATTTGGGGAATGACGGCTCAAATCATCCACGCCATGCAACAACACATTATGATAAACAACTAATCTTCAGCTCGATTTTTCTTTGATCGCCCTTCTATTTTAATTAGTTTAATTCATCCGAAACGAGAGCAAACGGTTGCCTTTAGGCTAGCAAATCCGAAGATAAAGTTAACCCAGCCACCCAACCCATTAATTAAACTAATCTGTAACTCCAATTTAAATAATGAGTAGCACGTAAATTACGTGACCTAAACGTTGTTTTTATTGATAGGTTTATAATCCAAGCAAATACATGATCTAGATCTAATATTTGTGCAACAAATCTATGCACAATGCACTCAACTTATTTCCTGTTCCCCTAAAATGAGTACTTTTAATGACTACACAAACTTCTTCAGCTACGGCTGTACAAACTTCATCAAAGTGGACTTATAAAGATTTTACTTGGTGTCTTTCACTTTTCGGTACTGCTGTTGGTGCTGGTGTACTATTTCTTCCAATTCGCGCTGGTGCCGGTGGTTTTTGGACCCTTGCAATTCTTGCGTTAATAGCGTTTCCAATGACTTGGTTCGCACACAAATCATTGGCTCGTTTCGTTCTATCTTCTAAAAATCCGAATGCAGATATCAGTGATACTGTTGAAGAGCACTTTGGTAAAACTGGCGCAAACCTCATCACTTTTGCTTACTTTTTTGCGATTTACCCTATTGTGCTTATTTACGGTGTGGGTATCACAAACACCGTTGATTCTTTCTTAGTGAATCAAATGGGCATGGAATCGATTCCACGTTGGTTACTGTCTGGCTCGCTGATTGCAATGATGACGGCGGGTATCTTGTTTGGTAAAGAACTGATGCTGAAAGTCACTTCAGCACTGGTTTACCCACTGGTTGCTATCCTGCTTGCATTGTCGTTCTACCTTATCCCTGAGTGGAACACGTCAATGATTGCCGTCAGCCCTGATTGGAGCTCGATGCCAGTAATGATTTGGCTAGCACTTCCAATGATTGTGTTCTCATTCAACCACAGCCCTATCATCAGCCAATTTGCTAAACAGCAACGTCTGACTCACGGTGACAATGCCGTTAAGAAAACCGATGCCATTACTGGTGGTGCGGCAATGATGCTGATGGGTTTTGTCATGTTCTTCGTATTCTCTGTGGTTTTATCTCTATCACCAGAGCAACTTGCACAAGCGCAAGCTGAGAACATCAGTGTTCTGTCTTACCTAGCGAACATTCATGAATCCCCATTCATCTCAATCTTGGGTCCTTTTGTTGCATTCGCTGCAATCACTTCAAGCTACTTCGGTCACTTCCTTGGTGCTCAAGAAGGTCTAGTTGGTCTTGCAAAATCTCGCACTAAAGCTTCTGAAGCTAAGATCGAGAAAGGTTCACTTATCTTCATCGTACTGACAACTTGGGCTGTTGCCATCATCAACCCAGATATTTTAGGAATGATCGAAGAACTGGGTGCACCAATGATTGCTGCAATCTTGTTCCTAATGCCTATTTTTGCGATGAACAAAGTCCCAGCAATGGCAAAATACAAAACATCTAAAGCGGCTCAAATCTTCACAGCGATTTGTGGTCTTGCTGCTGTAACTTCTGCAATAAACGGTATATTCTAAGCCGAATCTAATCTTGATTAGATATAATAACTATAATTAGGCTCCAGATCAGGAGCCTTTTCTAATGAGGTTTCAAATATGATCAGTGTATTCGACATCTATAAAATCGGTGTTGGTCCTTCAAGCTCACACACAGTAGGACCAATGAAAGCGGGTAAAGAATTTATTGATGATTTACGCTCAATGGGAAAATTGCGCGACATTACTAAAATCACCGTGGACGTTTATGGATCATTATCACTGACAGGGAAAGGTCACCACACCGATATCGCCATCATCATGGGTCTTGCTGGAAATTCCCCTGAAAAAGTCGATATCGATTCCATTCCAGGCTTTATCGCTCGTGTTGAAGAAACAGAGCGTCTGCCTGTAGGTATGCATTGCCATACTGTCTCTTTTCCAAAAGATGGCGGAATGAATTTCCATACTTCAAACTTATCTCTTCACGAAAATGGCATGCAAATACACGCTTGGATCGAGGAAGACGTTGCTTACTCAAAAACGTATTACTCTATCGGCGGTGGCTTCATCGTTGATGAAGAAAACTTTGGTAAAGAAGATCAAAATCCCATTAAAGTGCCGTACGAATTCACCTCAGCTGAGCAACTGATTGAACAGTGTAAAGAGAGTGGTTTGTCCATCAGTACATTGGTGATGGAAAACGAAAAGTCACTCCATTCTGATGAAGAATCTCGCACATACTACGCGAACATTTGGAAAACCATGCGCGAATGCATGGATCGTGGGATGAGCACCGAAGGTATTCTTCCTGGTCCACTGCGTGTGCCACGTCGTGCTCCTGCTCTGCGCCAATTGTTAATGACGTCTGAAAAGACCACAACC
>NZ_JBNGCJ010000585.1:0-4271 GCF_049974785.1 Vibrio genomosp. F10 str. 9ZD137 | reverse complement strand
CTATATTAATATTACTGATGACATCTTGAATCGTGTCGTCACCAGAAACTTGAACTTCTATTAACGCGCCGGATGGGGAAACAAAAGTTAGTTCAGCGCCATCGCCACTCGCTTCGATCCCTTCGCTCCAAATTTTCAGGTCTTTGAGTGCGGTGTTGAAAAGATCTCCCGCGCCTTCACCAATTGGGTTTACATCCAAACCAAGCGTCATATCAAACACGGCATTGGTTTCAATATTGATCGTGCCATCTGAAGAAATACCGGTGAAATCACCAAGTGATAAACCATCACTGAAATCTTGTTCCACCGACACTTTCGGCAGAGAAAAACTCAAATCAAACTTGAGCGCATTGTCTTCAAAACGCAGGTTTAGGCTCTCAGCCCAAGCTTTAATGTCTTCACCAGAAGCGTTGGCCACATCATTGCCTAGAGCTTTTGCAAACGCGACAACCACATCATCAATAGAATCGACAGCGAGATGACGTTGAGGATCAGATATTTTTATTACTTTCTCGTCATCGACTTTTTGACTTGAATCGGTGAATTTTAGGCGGTTATTATCTTTAGTCACCGACAACCGATCTTTTAAATTAGTATTTTTTTGAATAGAGGTATGCAGTGCCGCAACTAAAGCATCAATCGTTGTGATTTCAGGAGCTTCTTCTGTCGGGTACCATTCGATCAATTCCCGAGTTCCATCACTCAACGTAATAACGAAACTGAAGTTACTTGAAATAGCTTGTAGCAATGTTCCACTGCCATCAGCCTGTATCTCTGCGCCAAGAAGTTCGGTGTTCGTGGATGTGTACTCGTTGGAACTCTCCCCCTCAAAGCCAATCAAATCCAAGACTGGCACAAAGGCATCCAGTAAGTTCGTCTGTAGTGACTCTCTTAAGGAAAATAGCTCCGACAGCTCAAGATCGGATAAGAATGGAATATCCAGGTCAAATGCATCGTGGTCAAAAATCGTGTCGATACGCTCTACCAAACTTTCCAATGCGATATAGAGAGTATTCGCATCAAAAAGTGTGAGGTCAGATAACTGCTCATTCATCACAATGGCAGCATCACTTAACTCGTTGGTTTCCGCAGTGGTGACCGTGATTGACGCCTCATCAGGGAGAGCTAAACCATTCACAAGTTGATCATTATCTAGAGAGAGTTTTAAATCAACAATCTGCTGATTTTCAGCATAGCCGAAATCCGCTTTTATTAACTCCTGTGCTGAAAGAGGCGACTCAGGGTTAAACACCAATTCTTGGGCGGGATCGTCTAACCCGACGGAAACAGTTAATGTGTAATCTAGCTCTTTATCGCCATCTTCATTCAGAACGCCTTCGCCAATTTTGAAATCGAACAGCCCTAACTTGATTAGTGCGCCCGTTAGCTCCGCACTCACTCCAATATCCGAGTTCACACTTAAATCATCGAAATGATTCATACTATTTTGAGTATTTAAAACAAAATCAAAACTAATCGTATGGTCAATACTCAGGTTAACGTCTTGAGCATGAGTGAGCTTAATGCCTTCTCCTAAACTACTTAAATCAAGCTGAAAATCATCATTATCGACTAGGGAAAAATCAAAGTTGACCGAAATTAAGCCATCGACCTTATTAAGAGTGATGTTCGATGTTCGTGTGGTTTCACCATCAGCACTAGAAAAAACGTCATTGAGGAACTCAGTATATTTGGCGCCAGGAGTGATTTCTTGGGCTTCAAAATCATTTTTCAGTTTTTCAACAAGTGTGTCACTAACAATACTGCTGTAATCGAGAACATTGCCAAGTTGACCAAAGAAACCGTCGCTGTCTTGATCAATAAACGGAAGCTGAATAGAACCACTATTCACCGCTTCCAAGCCTTCGATTTGCTCTAAAAACGCATCAAATTGGTCTAACTGATCTCGCAAGCTCTCATGAAGCGCATTAATATCTGCGGTGGTTAATGTGTCAGCAGAAAGCAGCAGCCTAGGCTCCATGGCTTCAAAAACAATGGTCTTCTTAGTGGCGGTATTTTTCTCAATTTTTTGCTTTTTGTTCATTCGTCTTTGCTTACTGCTTAGAATCGCACGAACTGAACTACCCATTTTGTTTGAGTGGAAAATGTTTTGAATGCCTAGACCAACCATTGGCTTAAAATCCTTATTAACCGAAGGGCTTTGTTAAGAAAATGATAATTTGAGATAAAAATCATGACGTGCGATTACAAACTTTTTATGAACCAATGTCAAAACATAAGGCATATAAATGCATAATTTTGTTACTAAATACTCGAATTATGTTAAGGAATATGTCAAACAAGTAATTAATGGTCGTTATACAACCAAAGGGTGATGCTACTAACAAAAAGTAGTAGACCTAATTTCCTACACTTTAATCTGCCGTTTTATATCCAACTCAGCTCGATAAACAGAGTAATACTCTCCTGATTCGTTTCCTTCTTACTAAGTTTATGTACTCACCTTCCCCTAAAATTCACGGTTTCGGATACTTCCTCATCCCCCTCTTTATTTGTAAATGAATGTAAATAATTGCGTTTATCGCTTCAACCTGACTAAGCTTTGAATACCAAGCGGTTTAAATACCAAGCGGATAGTGACTTCTGTCTTATCAGCCAACATCAACAAGGAAGAAAAATGATTCAAGAGAATAGAGATCAGCAAGACCATAGCAGAGCCATTCCACAAGAAGCATTTGATTGGTATGACGAATATGCGCATGGGCTTATCAACCGCAGGGAGTTCATGACTCGCCTGTCTGGCTTAGTAGCCCTCGGGTTTGCAATGACCACGTTAACCTCGGCTTTAATACCAAATTATGCATTGGCAGAGCAGGTTTCGTTTAACGACCCATCTATTAAAGCCACTTATGAAACGTTTCCTTCACCTAAAGGAAGTGGTGAAGGACAAGGTTACCTTGTCGTGCCAAGAGAACTAAAAGGTAAGGCTCCGGTGGTGCTCGTTGTGCATGAAAACCGCGGGCTAAACCCGTACATTAAAGATGTGGCTAGAAGGCTCGCAGCGAAGGGCTTTATTGCGTTTGCACCCGATGCGCTTTACCCGTTGGGTGGATACCCAGGAAATGACGACGAAGGTCGTGCTATGCAAAAGAGCATGGATAAAACCAAAATCGAGGAAGACTTTATCGCGGCGGCGAGTTTTATCAAATCACATGAACTGAGTAGCGGTAAGTTAGGTGCCGTCGGCTTCTGCTTTGGTGGGTATATTATCAACATGCTGGCTGCAGTGATGCCCGAACAGCTCGATGCAGGTGTTCCCTTCTATGGCACCCCTGCTGCACCGGAACTGAGAAAGAACGTGAAAGGCCCACTGCTGATACAGTTTGCAGGCTTAGACAAGCGAGTAAATGCTACCTGGCCAGACTACGAGGCCGAATTGAAAGAGATAAAAGCCGACTATACCGCCTATATCTATGAAGGCGTCAATCACGGGTTCCATAATGATTCAACCGGCCGCTACGCAGAAACCGAAGCCGAGTTAGCATGGGAACGCACCATTGCGTTCTTTGGTGAACATTTAACGTAACTGGAGTTATGCAGACTAAGCTGTTTGGTTTATGTAGACTAAGCTGTTTGCTTAAAGCTGACTTACCAAGAATTTGGTGACCTAGTAGAGTATGAGTTGTGCTGGTGTTTTTATGAAAGCACAACTCATCTAGCTACCGATCTACTAGTCTGGCAATCGAAGAACCGTTATCCCCCTATTTCCCCTAATCCTTTTCAAATGGCGCAGCTGATTGAGCAATTGAATTGAATATTGCCATTGTAGCGCCACCATGAAGGGATATCTGGGTAGCATCGACACCCGTAAAAACTCGTGAAGATAATACCTGTTCTCCCTCATTCACAAAGATCTCTATCGATGAGTTATCCGCCAGAATGCGCAATGAAACCTTCTCACTCGACAAAGGTAACTCTCGAATAACGTCACCTTCCTTTATCAAGGTTCGAGTTCTATCCAGGCAAAGTCGACGACTGCTCTCATCTAGTTCAATTTTTAAGTGCTGGGTACAGTTCTCGAAGAGATGCAAAGTTTGCCCCCATGACATGGTCAACGATAGATCAAAAGACTTAGTCCCTATATTCAGTCCGTTTTGACTGAGTTCTAGTCGCTGTTCCTCCCCGTGTAGCTTGCTCAGCTCTGCAATTGGCCATTGTCTTAAGCGTCCATTTTCAAACGTTAGCTGTCTTAACGCAGTCAATTGATGTACCCACCCTTCACTTGGTTGACCGACTTCATCGGGCAACCC
>NZ_JBNGCJ010000584.1:0-7634 GCF_049974785.1 Vibrio genomosp. F10 str. 9ZD137 | reverse complement strand
ACCGCTCTTCCGATCTCGTTGATGACCATGTCGTAGGCATCAGAGTTGGCTGCTGCAGGATTCGCTTTAAGCTCTTCCGCGTTCACACCTAGTGGTGATGTGAATGGGTGGTGCATCGCATGCAAGTTACCTTCGCCATCTTCTTCGAACATTGGGAAGTCGATAACCCAAAGAGGAGCCCACGCTTTTTTGTCAGTTAGCTCTAAATCGTCACCCAGTTTGATACGAAGTGCGCCCATTGCTTCAGCAACAATGCCCGCTTTGTCTGCGCCAAATAAAATGATATCGCCGGATTCAGCTTGAGTGCGATCTAGAATACCGTTGATTACGTCTTCGCTTAGGAACTTAGCCACTGGAGATTGAATACCTTCCATGCCTGCAGCACGGTCGTTCACCTTCATCCAAGCTAGGCCTTTCGCGCCGTAGATGTTGACGTGCTCAGCGTAACCGTCGATTTGCTTACGAGTTAGCTTAGCACCACCAGGAACACGGATAACCGCTACGCGACCTTTTTCGTCGTTAGCTGGGCCAGAGAATACTTTGAACTCTACATCTTTAACCAAGTCAGCAACGTCTACTAGCTCTAGTGGGTTACGTAGATCGGGCTTATCAGAACCGAAACGACGAATCGCTTCAGAGAAAGGCATGACTGGAAATTGGCCCAGTTCAACGTCTAAAAGCTCTTTCCACATATCGTGAACTAGCTTCTCAGTGATGTTACGCACTTCTTGAGAAGACATGAACGATGTTTCGATATCGATTTGAGTAAATTCAGGCTGACGGTCAGCTCGTAAATCTTCATCACGGAAACATTTAACGATTTGATAGTAACGGTCAAAACCAGACATCATCAACAGTTGCTTGAACAGCTGAGGAGACTGAGGAAGTGCGTAGAAGCTACCTTTATGAACGCGGCTTGGTACTAGGTAATCACGAGCACCTTCTGGCGTCGCTTTTGTCAGTACTGGTGTTTCGATGTCTAGGAATAGGTTCTCATCTAGGAAACGACGAACGAAGCTAGAAGCGCGTGCACGAAGCTTAATGCGGTCGCTCATTTCTGGACGACGAAGATCGATATAACGGTACTTAAGACGCTGCTCTTCCGAGTTCGTTTGGTTGAAGTCGAGTGGAAGCGCATCAGAACGGTTGATGATCTCAAGACCCGTCGCGTACAGTTCAACTTCACCAGTAGCCATGTCTTTATTTACTTGGCTGTCTGGACGAACACGGACTTCACCAGTGAACTTGATACAGAATTCATTACGCAGTTGGTTGGCGATTGGAAAGATATCTTTCATATCTGGATCAACAACAACCTGAACGATGCCTTCACGGTCTCGCATATCGATAAAGATAAGACCGCCTAAATCACGGCGACGGTTTACCCAGCCGCACAGTTCTACAGTTTGTCCCGCCAGGGACTTGTTCAGGTTACCACAGTAATGGGTACGCATAATGAATTTCCCAATCTCTTAATTATTTACTAGTTTCCAAGCTGTCGGCGGTAATATCCACCCAACAGAGCAAAGGAATATTTATACGCGGAAACTCGCTTAAAATCGACCTTCCACACGTGAATTTGTTGTGTTTTATCTTGCTTTGCTGCTTTTTAACTCGCCAAACGTGCAAATATTCAGCAAAAGCAAAAAAATGGCGTTAATTATATCTCGAAAGTACCTTAATCAGCAAAAGTCTCGTACAGTAGTTTTTGGTTTTAACCCAAAATAATGATGTGGTGACTATGGCAACTTTACCTTTAAGGCTTGGACTCACGATGTGGTCTCATTCTGAGTGGCAAAGTCCGTTCTATGGAAAAGGGACCAAACCTGCAGAGCGCCTAGAAAAGTACAGTCAAGTTTTTCATACGGTTGAAGGGAATACGACGTTTTACGCTACACCGAGCATACCCACAGTCCTAAACTGGAAAGCCGCGACTCACCAGAATTTTCGCTTTACGTTTAAACTGCCCAAATTCATTACTCACCAACAGCAACTCCGGCAATGTCAGGCAGAGTTGAGAGAATTTTTGACCACCATGTCTCCACTGCACGACCGGATAGGGCAATGGACAATTCAACTACCGCACAGCTTTGAACCCAGCATGCTCCCTACCCTACAAAAGTTTTGCACGTATTTCCCGAAAGACATGCAGCTCGGCGTCGAAGTTCGCCACCTTGGTTTTTTTAACAAAAAGAATGAAGAAAAGCACTTTAATCAATGGCTCGTTGAAGAAGGCATCAATCGCACGATTATGGATAGCCGTCCAGTCTTTTCTGCACCGCCAACGACATAAGCGGTCATCGATGCGCATCAAAAGAAACCACGCGTTCCTGTTCATGCTATAGCCACCGCAGAAAACCCAGTGATTCGATTCATAGGCCACCCCGAACAAGACGCCAACGTTGCTTTCTTTGAACCCTGGCTTAAAAAATTGCCAATATGGATAGCTGAGGGAAAACAACCTTACGTGATGATACATACGCCCGATAATGTCGAAGCCCCGCAACTTGCGACACGGCTATACGACAAGTTAGCTGAGGAAGTTTCGCTTCCTCCTCTCGCTGATTTTCCCGCAATGAAAGGCGATCACCAAATGTCGATGTTCTAGGGCGTGTTTAGAATGGATTCCCATAGGTTTAACTTCTTATTGTCCGCGCTTACTGAAGTTGTACTGTCGTGATTTCGTGACATGGGACGAATTATTGCGTAAAATACGCCCCCTTTTATTGGGGATGTTGTACCCCTCTATTGCTGACAACCACGAGAGAACACCATGAGCAACAAAGCGAGTAATAAAGACGCTATCTTTTCCGCTCCCATTGATAAGATCGGTGACTTCACCTTTGATGAACGCGTTGCGGAAGTTTTTCCAGACATGATTCAACGCTCAGTTCCAGGTTACAGCAACATCATTTCGGCCATTGGCATGTTGGCCGAACGCTTTGTCAAACCGCATTCTAATATCTATGATTTAGGCTGCTCGTTAGGCGCGGCTACCCTGTCAATGCGTCGCCATATCCAGCAAGAGGGTTGTACGATTTTTGCTGTTGATAATTCGGCGGCAATGATTGAACGCTGTAAGCTTCACGTGAACGCTTATCGCTCAGATACACCGGTTCAAGTGATTGAAGCCGATATACGGGAAGTCGCCATTGAAGATGCCTCTATTGTGGTCTTAAATTTTACGTTGCAGTTTCTTTCGCCAGAAGACCGCTATGCATTGCTCAAAAAAATTCATACGGGTCTGCGCCCCGGTGGAATTCTAATTTTGTCTGAAAAATACGTTTTTGACGACGACAGTGCCAATGAACTGTTGATCGACTTACACCACGATTTCAAACGTGCAAATGGGTATAGCGAGCTTGAAGTTAGCCAGAAGCGCAGTGCCATTGAAAATGTCATGCGCCCTGACTCCATCGACACGCATAAAGAACGCTTTAATACCATTGGTTTCTCAAGCAGTGAAGTGTGGTTCCAATGCTTTAACTTCGGCTCAATGTTTGCCATAAAATAACGTTCGGTTTTAATTCAGCGTACTTAGTTTTAATTCGGTGCAATTTAATTCAGCACACTTGTTAATTGAAGACACACAGAGAGTGAACACTCAAAGTGTGCCTAACTTTGTTCAGTCATTTTCTTTTTGCATCCAGCTTTAAAAAAAATAAGCGATGCTTTGATCATGACGACTAGAACATTCGATCTCTTTACAGGAACACAACCATGTTCGATTTTGCAAATATCTATCAACTCATCGCGAATGATGACCGCCTTCAACCTTGGCTCAACACTCTCCCACAGCAGCTAACGGATTGGCAAAACGCAGAACATGGCGACTTTGAACGCTGGTTAAGAGCGCTTAAGAAGATCCAATCAGGTAAGCCCGATAATATCGATCTGAAAGAATCGGTGTCTTTAAGCAACCAAACTCCCCTGTCACAAGGGGAAACTAAGAAACTAGAAAACTTACTTAAGACTTTTCACCCTTGGCGTAAAGGCCCATACACTGTACATGATATTCATATTGATACCGAGTGGCGAAGCGACTGGAAATGGGATCGCGTCCTGCATCATATTTCACCTCTTAAAAATCGATCTGTACTAGATGTTGGCTGTGGCAATGGGTACCACATGTGGCGAATGCTTGGCGAGCAAGCCCGTCTCTGTATTGGCATTGACCCTTCTCACCTTTTTTTGGTTCAGTTCGAAGCGATTAGAAAATTGATGGGGGATGACCAACGCACCCACCTATTGCCTTTAGGTATTGAGCAGTTACCAAAACTTGAAGCATTTGACACCGTGTTTAGCATGGGGGTGCTTTACCATCGCCGGTCACCCCTTGATCATCTTATCCAATTGAAAGATCAGTTAGTAAAGGGGGGAGAGTTGGTGCTAGAAACCTTGGTCATTGAAGGGGATGAAAACACGGTGCTTGTGCCCGTCGACCGCTATGCGCAAATGCGAAACGTCTATTTCTTCCCATCAGCCCGTGCGTTAAAAGTTTGGCTAGAACAAGTTGGCTTTGTTAACGTTCGCATCGTGGATGAGAACACAACCACCATCGGAGAGCAGAGAACGACGGAGTGGATGACTCATAACTCACTACCCGATTATCTCGACCCAAATGACGCCAGCAAAACCCGCGAAGGGCACCCTGCGCCACGCCGTGCAATTTTGATCGCGAATAAGCCATAATTGACAATATTCTAACCTGCATTTTAGCGGATAAGATATTCTCCTGCTGCTATTAAGAAGGGAAACCCAACCCTCCCTTCTTTGCAGGAAAATACACGAATAATTACGTTTAATGGCCCTTTAAGGTTTCCAATGTTAAAAAGATTAGCTCCCGTCCTCGCCCTTGGCTTATTGTCTGGTTGTGTTCAAACCAATAGCGAACAATTTCATAACGACACTATCTCTGCTATTCAAGAATCAAACGCTCTCCTTACGAATAAATTGACTAACATCGAATTGGCGGTGAGTAATCAGACCGATTATGTTGACAGTTTAGAAGCTGAAATCCTGTCTCTTCAAGAGAAACTGCAGCACGCGACGATAACTTTAGTTCCCGCGCCTGGCTCCGAGGGAGCGGACAAAGAAAGCACGCCAACTCACGTCGTGTTTACCCCAACCTCTTCAACACAAAAAGTTGTATTGGGTGAGATAGAGCACGTCACCATCGACGCGATAAATCAGCCTTTTGACGCCCGGATTGATACTGGTGCGGCGACGTCGTCACTCAATGCTATCGACATTGAAGAATTCGAGCGTAACGGAAAAAACTGGGTACGATTTCATCTGTCTGATGGCATTACCGAACTCAGCGATGAAAACTGGATAGAATTGCCAGTTCTGCGCTTTGTCAAAATTAGACAGTCGACCAGCGAATCAGTTGAGCGTCGTGCGGTGGTTGAACTTTGGGTCAAAGTGGGCAAAATTCACGAAAAAGCACAATTTACCTTGGCAGACCGCTCTCAAATGAGTCATCCTATTTTACTCGGGCGAGAGTTCATTCGCGATATCGCGCTCGTAGATATAAGTCGCCAGTATATACATACGGAAATCAAACAAAAATAATAGGTAAGTTATGACGTCAAAAGTACCATTTTATCTGTCAGTTGTTCTGCTGATCATCGCAGGGATTGCACTGAGTGTGCTAAGGCATCAGACCTATGGTGTTCCTTGGATACCAGGTGAAACACGCCAAGTCTGGGATATCGAAGCACGAATAGAGTTCACGGCTCAGAATAAACCGGTGAAAGCTTCACTCGCCGCCCCTCATACTCAAGCCGGATACACTCTCGTCAACGAGTCGGCGTCTTCACCTGGCTACGGTGTCTCTTATATCAATACCGATTCCGGTCGACGTGCTGAATGGTCTATTCGTGAAGCAGACGGCGATCAAACTATCTATTATAAAACGCAATTCTTAGTCGACCCACAAGCAAAAGTGAGCCCGATCAAACCAAGTGGTGAGATTGTGAAGCCAACGTTTGATGGCCCAGTAGAAGCGGCGGCAAACGCGCTCATTGAACGCGCAAATCAACGTTCGGCCGACGATGTCACTTTCACGCGCGAGCTCATTAAAACGCTCAACGACAGTGAAAGCCAAAATTCAGCGCTTATATTAAATACTCTCTCCAAAGTCGAAGCCGTAGACAAACTTCTCGCCTATGCGCAAATACCGAGTAAAGTCGTCGGTGTTATTGAATTGGAAGATGGGCGTCGACGTCAAAGCATACAACAAATGAATCAGGTGTGGGATGGCAACAAATGGGAGCTATTTAATCCGACCTTAGGCACTCCTGAGACTCAAGATAACCTGCTTATTTGGGACGAATCTAACGTATCCTTGCTCGATCTGGTCGGTGGTAAAAATAGCCAGGTGCATTTCTCTATGATTGCTCAAGAGGTGTCACCTAAGCAAGCAACCAATGGAAAAGTTGAGGCTGATGGGCTACTCAACATTTCTATCCATAGTTTGCCACTCGAAGAGCAAGCGATGTTTAAAACCATTATGTTGATCCCTATCGGTGCGCTTCTGGTTGTATTCCTTCGTGTCATTGTTGGGCTAAAAACATCTGGCACCTTCATGCCTGTTCTTATCGCAGTAGCCTTTGTACAGACTCAACTGATTACCGGCATTGTGGGTTTCTTACTCATCGTCGGCACAGGCTTAGTGATTCGTAGCTACCTTTCTAAGCTCAACCTATTGCTTGTTTCGCGAATATCCGCCGTCATTATTACCGTAATAATGATCATCTCGGCCTTTACCGTCATCGCCTTCAATATTGGTCTCACGGAAGGGCTTTCGATTACCTTCTTCCCTATGATTATCCTTTCATGGACCATCGAACGTATGTCGATTCTGTGGGAAGAGGAAGGGCCTAAGGAAGTGGTACTGCAAGGCGGTGGTTCATTGCTAACAGCAGTTCTTGTCTATTTAGCGATGACCAACAGCTACATTCAGCATTTGACCTTTAACTTTATTGGTCTTCAACTGATTGTATTGGCCGCTATTTTGTTGCTTGGTACCTACACTGGTTATCGTTTAACTGAGCTGCGCCGCTTCAAACCACTCGCGGAGGACTAACTATGTTTTCACAGTTTACCTCTCCAAGTAAATTGAAGCACAAAGGTATCATGGGAATGAATCAGCGTAACCACAGCTATATCGCTCGTTACAATGATCGTTCTAAGTATCCTTTGGTCGATGACAAACTGAAAACCAAAATTATTGCCGAGCAAGCTGGGTGTACTACTCCCGCATTGATCGGGGTTATTAGCCATCAAGCGGAAGTAAAAACCATCCATAAAATGGTGCTTAAATGGCCCGGCTTTGTTATCAAACCTGCTCAAGGCAGTGGTGGTAAAGGGATCTTAGTGATCGTCTCCCATAAGGATGGTGTGTATACCAAGCCTTCTGGAGATACGGTTGGCAAAGAAGATGTAGAACGTCATATTAGTAATGCACTGGCGGGGCTGTTTTCTCTTGGTGGTAAAAATGATGTCGCCGTTGTAGAAAACCTGATCAAATTCGATGAGTGTTTCAATGGCTACAGCTTTGAGGGCGTACCTGACGTGCGTATCATCGTGTTTAAGGGCTACCCAGTCATGGCGATGATGAGATGTTCAAC
>NZ_JBNGCJ010000583.1:0-1960 GCF_049974785.1 Vibrio genomosp. F10 str. 9ZD137 | reverse complement strand
GCCTCATATTGTGCCTCTTCCCTATTCCGTAGAAGAAAATGTGGATCCCGAAGAGGCCTTTATTGCGGCTTTGTCGAGTTGTCACATGCTGGTCTTTCTTTCCATTGCTGCGAAACGTCAATACGTCATCGAAAGCTATGTGGATAAAGCGGTGGGTATTCTAGAAGAAGATTCGCGCGGTAAAACATCCATGACAAGAGTAACCCTAAGACCGCACATCATCTTTTCAAATGATCGAGTTCCTACCCTCAAACAACTTGAAAAAATGCATCATATGTCTCACGAGAACTGTTTTATCGCCAATTCGGTGAAGACTGATGTGGTGACGGAAATCATCACCTAAAGCTTTGGAGTAATGAGAAACCTATTTTAACGAATGCCTGCTCGACATATCAGCCCGCCAATAATAGAGGTAAATGATGCCTAAGATTGATTTCACTAACGGTGATCTAGATACACTGATACAAGCGGAATTGACCGCTGGTTTTGAGTCCCACAGCCAGGCACAGATGGCGCCACTTTATAGCAAAGAGCGTTTGAATTGGACGGCTCAGGATGAGCACGGCACCCTCATTGCGGCACTCACCGCCGATCTACTGTGGGATTGGCTCTATATCGACGAACTTTGGGTCGATGAAAGCTGTCGCGGAACCGGATTAGGTAAACAGCTCATGAACAAGGCGGAAGAATTTGCAAAGGCTCAAGATCTATCCGGTTTATGGCTTTGGACACAAAGTTGGCAGGCACCTGTTTTTTATGAACGTTTGGGGTTTGAAGAATTCACCCGTTTTGAGAATTTCCCAACGGGACACAGTCGAATTGGTCTCAGAAAATATGTGTCAAAAATAGATGGATAAACCGACCGCGACCCGAATTAGAACGAACAGGCAAAAGAAATGGAAAAGATGGCCCCATCTCTTGTGACATTTTTCGTTTGGTTAACGTCGATGCACTACAGTCTGACGTTAACCAAAGTCTAACGTTAACAATAATCGCCTTTCATCAGATAAAATAGTCGGTGAACGATGGACCAACCCCCTACTTTCGTTTCCACTCCAACGCTCTCCTTTTAGAAGTGCAACATCACCACTGGCGAGTTGCTGAATATTGGATTCTTGAATATACAACCCAGACATAGAGTCAGATTGACCATGACTTCCCCGCCCTAACTTTGAACGGTCAATGACGTCATTGGGTAACCACTGCGTTGCAATACCTTGGTACGTCGTGACTAAGCGGCAAGGTACTTGGTCTACGTGAAAACGCGGGCACATCGCGTCATCCAGCACCGCTAAACGAAAACCTGCTTCTTTTAAATCGAATAGGCAGCAAAACATATCGACAAGCTCCACCATATTCTCTAACAGTAGCTTAGGCGCAGTCCCATTTGTGGCATTTTCAAGTTCGGTATACGCCGTTTTCGGAGAAAGTGTCATAGACTTTCTTACGTTCTGGTTAACAGATATAAATTGATTGACGGCATCCGTTAGCTCTTCACTAAAGCTTCTTCGCCAAATCGCGATATTGATGTTGTCTTCGTATATACCTGTCAAAATTGTGGGTTGATCTCCTACTTTGAAACTGTCTTGTCCACTGAACTCATTGCCAGTTTTAGAGCCTGGCGATTCCATTAAAACAGCGCCCATTACGTAACCTCCTATGTTGTTATCGATTTGTCGTCTCTCATGCAGCCTTGAAATGTATGATGTGCCATGAATCGACAATTGAAATGTTATAACATAACAAATAGTAAACCAAAACAACTTTGCTCGAAAATGGACCCGCTAAGACAGCAGCATGTCTATTCATCCGATGACAAAATTTGTTCAGATGACGCTAATGGAATACGAGTTGAGGCAGCATTTAAACGAATGTTGGCCAAGTTTATTTTGGGAACCGTGGCTAGGGTGTGTTGATCTTTCGAGCTGATTTTTGTAGCAACTTTTTGGGTATTTAGACA
>NZ_JBNGCJ010000582.1:0-6919 GCF_049974785.1 Vibrio genomosp. F10 str. 9ZD137 | reverse complement strand
GAAGCTCGTGGTGATGCGATGGGTGGTGTAGGGGTTGTTTCGGCAAACTTTCTCACCGCTCCATTTTATAACCCTGCGTTAACAGCAATTTATCGCAGAAACGATGACGTCGGAATGCTCATCCCAAGCATAGGCTTGGCTTATAGTGATGAAGACAACATGGTTGATGATCTTGATCGGGTCGCTGGGCTTATCAACGAAGCGAGCTCTGGTGATTATTCCAATATAGCCGAGCTTCAATCAAGTCTTGAAAGTTTGAACGGTGACCAAGCTAAGTTAGAGCTAGGTGGCGTCGTTGCTTTTGCTATTCCTAATCAGTACATCGCTGCTAATGTCTTTGCTAAAGCTTATACCGAGTCTTTTGCCTCGCCTGATATATATACTCAAGCTAATTCGGCACTACCGCAAGCTGATATCAACACGGCAATTAATGCAGAGCTAAGTGCTGTCAATGCAGTAGGAATAGGAGTTGGAGAAGTTGGTATCTCTCTTGCCAAGTATCAAACGTTCTTAGGTCAGCATATAGCATTCGGTATTAGCCCTAAACTACAAAGAATCTATACTTATGTATATTCAGCCGATCTGGATAATTATGACATTGCGGATATCGCAGATAATGGTACCAGCGAAACAATGTTTAACATGGACGCTGGTTTTCTTTGGTTCCATGGGCCACTTAGAGTAGGTTTTACAGCAACTAATCTAGTATCAAGAGACATTCAGACTAAAGATCTAACAAAGAGAGCGGTTACCTCTCAGATAGATCCGACACAAGTTAGGCCTGCGGAAACGTTGAGCTATGCGTATCAAATGCGACCTCAGTACACCGTTGGTGCAGGTCTTGTTGGCGATTACGCTACCATTAGTGTTGATTATGATTTGAACGAAGACGAACGTTTCACCGGATTCGACGATAATACTCAGTGGTTAAGGGTAGGGGGCGAAATTGATATTATGCGTCAATTAAAACTCAGGGCAGGGTACAAGCGTAACCTTGCGTATGAGGATAGTGACGACACGGTGAC
Source organism: Vibrio genomosp. F10 str. 9ZD137 (assembly GCF_049974785.1). Taxonomy (NCBI): domain Bacteria; kingdom Pseudomonadati; phylum Pseudomonadota; class Gammaproteobacteria; order Vibrionales; family Vibrionaceae; genus Vibrio; species Vibrio genomosp. F10. The sequence goes on along the minus strand of NZ_JBNGCJ010000582.1, from coordinate 5,894 downwards.
GGCTGGTATCGGTATATCCCCACTCAACTTATTTCAAATGGATATCGGTGCAAGCTATACCAATGAAAATTCGATGGGCGTTTACTTAAACTTCCTTGGTAGCTACTAATATCGCTATCTCTAGTCATCATTAACGTATATAGTCAGCTCCTCATTATAGAGGAGCTTTTTTATGTTTGACGATCTTTCATTAACCCACGAAGAGCAGCAAAAAGCTGTAGAGAAAATCCAAGAACTGATGTTGACCGGTATGAGTACCGGACAAGCGATAAAGTTGGTCGCTGAGCAAATTAGAAAAGAGCACAGCGAAAAGCAATAGGATTTCCTAATGCTTTATAACTTGGCGCACTATAACTAAGTATTTAGGCCGTAATGTGATACGGCGAACCGTATGACTTCGAACTGAATATATAGATATTGCATATTTGGTATATCATTAATCTATGGGTTTTCTGTGATAAATTCACCATTATTTTTATATTAATCAGTAGCTTGTAGTGGTTACTTATTCTGCCAGTGTGGTTGTAAATAAAGTAAGACTTTTATTGTCCAATGGCAGTGCCTGAAGATTGAATACGCTAGCTTTATATTCTGTTGCTGGACGCCGTAACAGAATGCAGTTAAAGATAACCCAGGATAACGGGTTTGTTTATGAATTTAGTTACGATGTCACTTGATGGTGAGGGGAAATTAAGCTAGCCAGAGTCGTCGGAACCATTTGCTTAAAAATAGTCAATGCTCCAAATGAAAGAAGAAGAAAAGAAGAAGTGTGTGGGTAGGCATTCGCTAAAATAATTGCTTTTAAATAATTGCTTTTAAATAATTGACGCCTAGTAGACTGATGCAAAAGTCTGGCAAAAAAATCGCTTGATTAGATACTGTCGGTAATCGTGCAAATGTGAGCGAGAAATCAGAATAGTGTTTATGGATAGTCGAAAGAATCTCTTTGCGATATTCGTCAGAATAACGTCGATTACTGGGTTTACCTCTAGAAGCATGGGTTAAACTAGCCGCACCATGTTCACGTAGTACTTAAGGAAAGTATCTCCGCCGCGCAGCACGACGCAAACGATATTCGCAGATGTCTTGAATAACTATGAATCGACTCATTTCTTTTTCACTCATGGCAATCAACATCTCAGTAGTCCTTAGTAACCGAAACTGGTACATGAAATGTAGTCAGCAACCAGTGCTAAGGTGGCATTTTAATCTAGCTCAAAAGTGACATTACTATCTGGGGCCTACAGTCTAAGTGCGTATTATCTATCTTATGTTAAATAGGTTGCGTGAAGCGATATAGCTTGTTTACATGTTCTACCCGACTCTCACGTTACTCTACGGAGTCACATTAAACATAATACTTATTTACCATAAAATAGATAATAGCTAGCATGCAATCTATCGATGTAAGCCAGCTATTATCTTTTAAGGGTGTTTTCTAGCCGCCGGCCAATTTGACCGTGTGGCCTTTTTTTTCAAGATGGGCTTTAATCTTGTCTCGTGCGTCGCCTTGAATCTCAATGGTTCCGTCTTTAACAGAGCCACCGCAGCCGCATACTTTTTTAAGCTCGGCTGCAACTAACTTTAGTTGGGCATCGGCTAGATCTAACCCTGAAACAATACAAACCCCTTTGCCTTTACGACCTTTGGTTTGTCGCTGAATGCGCACAATACCATCACCTTTAGGTCTTTCTATAACTTGTTCTTCTGGTTTGATGCGTCCGACGTCGGTTGAATACACTAGACTCATAATGACTATTTTCTCTGTTGCTCGGCTTTTTGTTTCGCAATTATATACGCTTCAATGTGCTTTTGTATCGCAATTTTTGAGCCCTTAATGAGTCTGCCGTTGAAAAAACAATACCAGGTGTTAGCCTCACCCGTATCGTTTTTTAAGGCGTAGCCATTAAAGTTTTCTGCTTGTGGGGATCCTGATGACTCACGCTTTCGACCAACGGAAGTGAACTCTTTTGGATCGATAATCGTCGCGGTATCGCAGAACCAATCGATACTCTTCTTCACCGCAGCTAAGCTACCGGACAAAACGTGGTTCTTAATTTTAGCTTGCCAAATATCGCTAGTGTTATCGGCAGACTTTAAGTTAAAACCTTTATAAATTGTGACAGCCATAAACGAATATTCTTATTATGATAGTTACTTAAATAATAATTGTATCTGCTCGCTTATCAAGTATATTTATCGATTATCTCTCATTTACTGTGTCTGATATGCAAAAAAAAATCCCGCAGGTTACTGATAAACAGCTACTAAATGATTGGCGATCAACTTTTGGGTCTCAAGTGACCTTAGAAGAATTCGATATGTTGACCCATGGGGTATACTCTCGAAACTCTTTACTTGCGATGGTCAAAGATTGGAATCTTTTCTCTGAATTTTGTCAAACGAAGCAAGTCAGTTCACTCCCCGCTTCTGTCACTGTTGTTCGCTTATTTATTGAGCGGGAGGCGAAAAAGCGTAAGTTCTCCACCTTGAAACGTTACGCGGTCACCCTATCTTTGGTTCATCGGCTACTCTATGATACAGACCCTGTTTCTAATAGCTTGGTTCGGCAACTACTGGCGAGTTATCGAATGGACAAATTCGGGGACGCAAAGCAAGCAGAAGGCTTAACCCTAAATCACATAAAAGAACTTGATAGAATATTGATGGAAACACCGAGCCCCAAAAGTGTTCGAGATCTAGCCATCTATTACGTGATGTTTGAATGTGTATTGAAGCGTTCAGATCTTAAATCATTGTCTTTTTCTGATCTCACCGAATGTGAAAATCACTATCTTGTATCAATCAAAGACCACACTTATGAGCTTAGTTACCGGTGTTCTTCCGTTTTGAAATTGTGGCTGTCGGTAGCAGGAGATAATCCGGATCTCTGTTTGTTTCGCGCGATTGATCGACATGGTAACGTAAGCAGTACGCAAATGGACGACTCTTCCATTTACAGAGTATTAGCCTCAGCGAGTGACCTGTTAAATCTTTCAATCAAATTTTCCGGGCAATCAACTCGTGTTGGAGCCGCTCAGCATTTAGCCAGTCGTGGTAAAAAAGCCAAAGAAATTCAAGAGTTTGGTCGCTGGTTGTCCCCTGCTATGCCCTATCAATACATAGGTCTAAAACAAACAGCAGAGGATGAAAAGCGAGTGTATAAGATCATTAAACCTTGGGAGTAGCTTACCGGCGAAGAGATGTACTCACGCAGTTTTCGAGGAATTTGTGGAATTGGTGGCCATTGTTCGCCAGCATCTTGGGAAACATAGAAATAGGTGTCATGCCTGGGAAGGTATTAACCTCATTTAAATATATGTGACCCTCTTCAGTTAAGAAAAAATCAATTCGAGACAAATGGCGTAATCGCATTTGAGTAAAAACTTTTCTCGCGCTGACTTCTATTGTGCTCAATTGAGTTTGTGAGAGGTTACCAGCCACTATTTCGGTAATTGAATGGCTGTCTGCACTGTATTTTTCTTCATAGGTATAAAAAGCATCGGAAGGTGCGATAACTTCACCAGGCTGAGATAAGAATAGCTGGCCATCATACTCATAAGCGGCGACCTCAAGTTCTCTTGGCTTTACTGCTTTTTCTACTAACACTTGATCAGAATATCCGAAAGCAGCATCGATAGCCTCTTTAAGTTGTGATGATTTCGTTACCTTGTAACATCCTACAGAAGAGCCTTGTCTAGCCGCTTTAATAAAAATACTGCCCCATTTTCTTAGTGCTTGCTCTGCTTTTTCTAAAGAGTGTGAATTGTTCTCTGACAAGAATAAATAAGGTGTATTGTTAATGCCGAGTGCGTCATACCATAGCTTTGAGGTAATCTTGTTAAAGCTATTGGTGCTCGCTTCTGGTCCACATCCGAGGTATGGGATTTCAGCTAGTTCAAGCATCGATTGAATATCTCCTGTTTCCCCTGGAAAACCATGGATACAAGGAATAACAAAATCAATATGAAGATTTTGGTCTTCACCGTTCAACGTAGCGGTATTGGTATCAAGAGAAACGAGTTTATTTGAATCATTAAACCAACCTTCTTGACGTATTTCGACGCGCACCACATCGAAGTTTGGGGTCAAAGATAGCTGCTGCTGCAGATAGTTGGCTGAGACTAAAGACACTTCATGTTCAGAAGAGCCTCCGCCACACAGTAGAAGGATGGTTGTTTGAGTCATTAACGTAGTTTCCATAACGCTATAAAATTCTTATCTTCATCATAATGAAAATGAACCAAAACGATAGCGTAACCCAGATTAAATTACGCGGTTTTGGTTCATTTGATGTTTTATTCACCATAACAAGGGCATAGAGCTGAGAAGCCTAGCCTCTATGATTTCTAGAATAGTTTCTAGTTCAATTTATTCAGTGTTGGGAATTCTGAATTCTTAATTGAATCGATGCTTTTGACAAATGGTTTTAGGTTTTTGAATTCCATTGGCAGTGTGGCAATAGCTTCTTTTGCTTCACCGCGTGTGGCGTAATCACCATAAAGCACCGTATACCATTTTGTACCATTTACTACCTTATAGTTTTCCCAGACAGGTTGTTGGTTGTCCATAGGAAGTTTACGCGCAAATTCATCGACTTTTGTTTGAGAGCCTACCGCAACGACTTGAATAGTAAACCCATAACGTGGGTTCATAGCGACTTGCTTAGCCGTCGGTGGAATGATGGCGACAGCCGCTTCAGGTGTTTTATTCACCACTTTCTTCTCTGCAGTAGGAACAACTTTGGCTGCGTTTGTTTCAACGTTACTCTCAACAATACCTTCCGCTGTGCCTTCACTCGAAACCACTGGCTTTTCTACTTCAGCAACCTTGTAGTCTTCTCTATAACTTTCAGATGTGACATCTGTAATGTATGTGTCAGAAGCACAAGCCGATAGAAGTACCGATAGGCCCACAATTGAAATCTTTTTCATGAATGTACTTACGTCCTAAAAATAGAAATTACTTTAAATCATGCCGATTGAAGAGCTTAGAATCAAGCCAACCTTTTAATTATATATCAATACTCTGTGATGCATGGCACAAAGTCACTTTTATACCGTGTTCTACTGTTCAGAACGAGTGAGAAATGGTCACTAAAGCAACTTAAATTGATTAACCTATAGAGATGATTATTGCAGTGGACGAGCCATGAATACATTAGATCAGCTTCTAAAACCTAAATCCGTTGCCGTTATCGGTGCTTCAATCAAAGATCGACGGGCCGGTAATATTGTGATGAAAAATCTATTACTGGGTGGATTTGAAGGTGCGATCATGCCTGTTACCCCTAAGTACCCTTCTGTCTGTGGTGTACTTGCGTATAAGAGCATTGATGCGTTACCAATAACCCCTGACATCGCCGTATTATGTACACGAGCAAGCCGAAATGTCGCGTTAATTGAAGAGCTGGCGCAAAAAGGGATATCTACGGTTATTATTCTGGCTTCGGACATGGCTCGCTCAGACGATGAAATATCGATTCAAGATCGCTGCTTAAAGATAGCCAAAGACTCGAATATGCGTTTGCTTGGTCCAAATAGTCTGGGGATTATTCTGCCTTGGCTGAATTTCAATGCATCTTTTTCCCCTATCACGGCCCTTAAAGGAAAGATCGCATTTATATCTCAATCAGCTGCGGTGTGTACCACCATTCTCGATTGGGCCAACGATAAGAACATCGGTTTTTCTGCTTTTGTTTCTCTGGGTAACGGCCTGGATATCGACTTTGCAGAGCTTTTGGATCGTTTAAGCATGGATTCGCATACAGAAGCGATTCTACTGTATGTCGATACCATAAAAGATGCGAGGCGATTTATGTCCGCAGCCAGAGCCGCTTCAAGGAATCGAAGAATCTTGGTTCTAAAAGGTGGACGCACCGCCAGTGGCAGAAA
>NZ_JBNGCJ010000581.1:0-3638 GCF_049974785.1 Vibrio genomosp. F10 str. 9ZD137 | reverse complement strand
GGTAATACCGCCGGGCTAAAAGCAACAAGAAGGCCGCTCAGTAGATGTTCAAACATAGCAACTCCTTAATAAAAGATGCCTTGCGGCAGAGAGATATAAAACACTTCACCGAATAGGTAATAAACGCAAAGTACGAAGATCCAAGCGACTAAATAAAAAAGAGGCTTTTTAATTTTAAAGAACACCAAATAGGCCGTGAACGCAAGGAGGCTAGCAATCAGGTAACCGACTACACTGATCAGTAGCACGTAACCAATTAGAAATACCGCTCCGAAGATGGCCATTCTAGAAAAAACAGGCGGTTCGTTTGTCGTTTGGTTCGATTTCATTTTGTGCTGCATAATCAGCGCGGCACAGATAATGACTTGAGCAATAGCGACAACCATTGGAAAAAATTTGGCATCAACACTCGCATCTTGAAAGCGTGGCTCAGCAAATTGCCCGATAAGTACCAAGATAATAGCGCTACAGACAATAACCAACGACGGGAAAAAAACATGTCTATTTAACATTCATTCACCACATAAAGGTTTGTATGGAAGACGGCTTGTATAGAGAGATGTGTAATAAAAAGGAGCTTTCATTTGAAAGCTCCTTTTCAATAGGGTTAGTTGATCAGAGTACCCAGAGATTGAGCATCTTGAGCGACAAACTTCGTGAACTCTTCGGCGTTCATATTGTGGATGGTCATTGCGCCTTTCTCCATGAACTCTTTGAATTCAGCACTAGCCATCGCTTCGTCAAACGCTTTACCTAATGTTTCTATAACGTCGTCTGGAGTGTTTTTTGGAGCGCCAATACCACGCCATGTGCCTGTTGTTACATCGATGCCTTGTTCTTTCAGTGTTGGAACATCAGGGATGTAGGCAATGCGCTCTTCAGACATAACGCCCAACGCTTTGAGTTGCCCCGAACGCAGCTGAGCAATTGCTTCACCCGGTGTTACCATCGTCACATCTGTGTGATGGCCTAGTACGGCAGGAATCGCTTCTGAAGAACCATTGTAAGGTATAGCATTTAGTTTGATGTTCTGGTCTTTTTCAAGCGCCATCAAATAGAAATTTGGCGCAGCGGTAGAGGCAAATTTCACTTTCCCTTCACCCTTTTTCGCATCTGCAATCAAATCATTGATGGTGTTGTATGGGCTATCAGCGGCAACCAATACAACAGCAGGGTCTAGGTTAACCATTCTAATAAGTTTGAAGTCGCTAGCGTCGTGTTGCATCAATCCCATTTGTGGTAGAGAGGCAATTTCACGGGTAACAACAGTTAATGTATAGCCATCGGCACGTTGTTGGGCACCAAAGCTCATGCCCACGGCACCAGCGCCACCTGTACGGTTCATTACTGCAATATTCTGCCCTAGAATATCTTTTGCGGAATTAGCAAGGGTACGACCGACTGCATCTGTCCCCCCGCCCGCACCGAATGGAACGACCAATCGAATGTTTTTAGTTGGATAATCAGCAGCAATGGATGTAGCGGAAACCAGTAAACCTGCGGCAATGAATAGAGAGGTTAAGAGTTTGTTCATAATCAGTCCTTTAGTTATTGTTCTATTTTCTGTATGTCTGTGTAGGGTTTTCTATCTTGTTATTTTGGTACTCGCTCATACAAAGTTGTTCAATTGCTACTGCAATCCAGCCACTGATAAGCATGTCGTACCATTGTTCAACACCACTGCAAGCAACCACCACGTCGCCATAGACAAATGATCCATAGAAAAGTAAGTCGTCGTCTTTTAGTGAAGAAGTGTGAATGGTTTGGTTAATGATATTTGCACCAGAATTACGCCAAGCTTGCTGTGCTTTTTTTCTAGCAAGTTGATCGAATGGGATCGTCCACTCCGCTGGTGTACCTAGTGAAGCTTCATAAAGAATCGCTTTATCGAATGCTGATTCCCAAGGTTTTAATCGAGGGTCCATAACAATAATGTGAAGCTCTTTACGATTGGTACGTTCAAACAATTGATTGATAGAAGGTGTGACGAGATCTACCGCATCTTTTGCTATGTCGAAATGTGATTTCATGGATTATCCTTAATATACTCAACTCTTCTGTATTTTTAGATATATTGTATTACAAGTTGATTAGGTTCATTATTGCCGCGGCGATATTTTCTGTCATCCGTCACTCAGTGAAATATTGACATAAATCTCATTAGATTGGGCTTTCTGGCGCTATTTAGTGAAGGCAGTCACGCTGAAATAAAATCTAATGCAGAGGTTAATGTATTAATATACGACTAGAGATTTTGAGTGGGATCATTTAGGCCGGTAAGAATGAGATATTGGACGAGCCATGACATGTTGAGATTGTTGAAAGCAAACAATAACGCCCAAAGATTTAAAATAAGTAGATGACGTATTGCTGGGCTATTCAATACGTCATAATGTGATTCGCTTGGGATAAACTTAATCGTACATGAGCTTTTCCGCTTTTTGCATATCAAATTCATTAAGCGATTTTCTCGCGAGTTGTCTAAACGGCAAAGCTTTGACTATTTCTTCAAAAGGCTGAACGGCAAAGGCCCAGAAAATCGAACCATCGAAGCCGAATATGATCATGGCACATAAGGGGATCGAAATAACCCATTGCCCAGTAAAGTTGATTTTAAAGACTGCGGTCGTTTTTCCTAGTGCGCGGAGTACATTTCCATGCACCGTGTTATAGCCCCGAACAATGGGCAAAAAAATGTAGAGTGGGGCAATGGCAGACAACGCAATGTAGGTTGATTCGTCAAGATCTGGGTAAATGTCACCAATAACAAATGATAGAACGGCAAAGCTAGCTGCACACACCACCGATATTCCTACCGTAACATCAATACTGGTATTAACATTCTTTGTTAAATCATCCATTTTTTTAGAGCCAATGGCCTGACTAATACTGATCGCCGAGGAATGAGCCCATGCCGCCATAAACTGAGTGCCCGCTCTAATCCAAGGCATGACCAACGTAATGGCAACATAAGCATTGATGTTAAGCTGCGAATAAAGCAACTGATAAAGCGTCGCCCCAATCAACAAAATCGTGACATTCGCAGCAACGGGGAAGATTTCAATCAAGTGCTTTTTAATGTTCGTCTGAAACTCTTGTCGTGTGACAGAAAGCGCCAAGGTGATATTGGGGTCGTAATGAACGCAGAGTGTTAAGTATATCAGACGCAAAGTCATTGCGATCACGCTGCCCAACGCTGCTCCTTGTACACCTAGGCCATTAAAGTCATCAATGCCATGAATCAGGAAGTAAGACAAAATCGCATTCACCGGCAACTCAATCAGGTATCCTTTAAATGGGATTTTGGTTTTTCCTAAACTGTTGAACAAAGCAATCATCACTTGCGTGAGCGCGGTGTAAAGCACTAAATACTTGGTGATGCTGAGGTAACTTGATATCTGTTGATGAAGTGATGAATCCTTGGTGAGGATGTTGATTAATGGCTGATTGAAATAAGTGAGCAGTACCCAGAAAATAAGCGCGGCTGAAAGGTTTAGTGTTAGCCCTGACCAAAAAGCTTTTGAAAGAGATTGCTTGAGGCCAGAACCAAAAGCGCGACTTAGAACAAGTTGAGTACCGTTCGCTAGCGCCATCTGGATGCCGAGAATAAAGGCAACGATGGTGGTTGAAATACCCAT
>NZ_JBNGCJ010000580.1:0-13421 GCF_049974785.1 Vibrio genomosp. F10 str. 9ZD137 | reverse complement strand
GAGTTGCCATTGACGTATAGGCAGGCACAAGTAACGCTGCGCCGAATGAACTGATCGCCATACCGATGGGGAACGCCCAAATACTGCTGCCTAAAAACACTATAAAACCGAAGGTGAGACACACTGCCCCGAGTTTGAACATCTTCATTAGATCGAGTTTTTTCTTCTTAATCACCAATACCTGAGTCAGTAACGTAACAGCGGCGCTAATGGTCAGCAACACACCAATTGAGTCACTGATTTTGTCGGTAGTCCATTTTGTCACGGAACCGATGAGTGGTGAGAAACTGTATTGTAGAAGTGCAATGACCGCGCAAAGCAACAGGCCAGAAAGCAGAAACGGCCAGAGGGAGAATAAGGGCTGCCAACGTGAACAGATTGCCTCGTTAGACGCGATTACCGGGTGATTTGTGGGGAATACCTGCGATTCTGGCTTGGGTTTAGGCAGTAAAAGAGAGCACATCAAAGCAACCAACGGAAACACAATCATAATCAACAGTGGTGCGTACACATTGACTTTGAGTAAAAGAATGGACAGAAGTGGCCCTGCTAATCGGCCAGTACTTAACCCAATACTCACGGAAGTGATGGCCTTTAATCGATTCTCTGACCCACACAATATGATAGCCCAATGCTGACTGGCAGGAACCATCCCCGCGACCGTACAACCATAGACAATGCGAGCGGCAATCAACCCGACTAAGTAGTAGACCGCTAGCGAAGGCTGGTGACGACTCAAGACGGTAAACAACCACAGAAGAAAAAAGCTCACGCTCATGCCAACTAAAGCTTGAACGACCACAATCTTTGGCCCATTTCTGTCACTAAAACGTCCCCAAAAAGGCGCGGCGGGGAGAAACAGAAAACTTCCGATGGCAATGACGATAGACCAAGCCGGTAAAGAAAATGCGGATTGCTCAATAAGAAATGGCAAAGAGACGAGCAGACCATTCTGACCAATTCCCATCAAAGATGCGATTAATCCAATAAAGGTTAACTGTATGTTTTTATTTTCTATTACCACAGGTTTTATCATTGAATGGAGAGTTCGTTTATTGAGGCGTTCGCTATCTTATCAATCTTTAATCGATATGAAAATCATTATCATTTGTATTGTTGTGTGGTAAAATTCAGCGCATTCTCGTTACCATTGATTGTTTAGCATCATGTATCAATTACTCAATACGTCGTTTGAAATCGATGAAAAAAAAATTCTTCAGCCGACAACCTTGAATTTCCAATCGGGAAAAGTCACCACCCTATTGGGGCACAATGGATGTGGTAAATCGACGCTGATCAAGCTACTCAGTCGCCAAAACAAACCTGCCCGCGGTCAAGTACTGCTGAATGGTGAAAGTGTCGAACTTTTATCGAGCCAGCAGTTTGCATTGAATGTGGCGTACCTTCCTCAGCATCCACCCATCACCGATGGCGTGACGGTAAGAGAACTCGTTTGTTTCGGACGTTACCCATGGAAGGGCGTATTTGGTCGCTATAGCAAAGCCGATTATCAGTTGGTGGATGATGCAATCAAAAAAGTGGGTTTAGAAGCTTTTTCCGGGCGTTATGTGGCAACACTATCCGGTGGTGAAAGGCAAAGAGCTTGGGTGGCGATGCTGTTAGCACAGCAAAGTCAGTGCTTGTTACTTGATGAGCCGACGTCGGCATTGGATGTGGCTCATCAACATGAATTGTTAGCATTGATTCGAGATTTAAACCAAACACTTGGGCTAACCGTGATCATGGTGTTACACGATATCAACATGGCGGCCAAGTTTAGCGATGAGATTATTGCATTGCATTCTGGTCAGGTTATCGCGCAGGGAACCCCTAAAGAGTTAATGACCCCTGACGTATTACAGCAGATCTATGGGATGGAGCTAGCACTGTTTCATCACCCTCAAACTGGCCAACCCATTAGTTATGTTCTTTAAAAACGCCAGAAATGAATGTTTAGGATGATAGAAAACCCGCCACTGACTATGAATAACAAGGATATTTTTGTGAAAAAACTCATCGCTCTGATTGTCTTTATTTGTGCTGCTTCTGTGCAGGCAATGGAAATAAAACACGAATTAGGTAAAGAAACTTTTGAGAAAACCCCAGTAAAGATCGTTGCACTTGATTGGGCTTTGACGGAAACGGTGCTGAGTTTAGGGCTTACGCCACAAGGGGTTGCGGATGTAGGAGGTTATCAGACATGGGTAAGTCAGCCTGAACTCAGTGGTTCTGTTATCAATGTTGGTTCACGACGTGAACCCAACTTAGAGTTGTTAACCGAGTTGAAGCCGGATGTCATTTTAATTAGCACGCATATGGCACCGGCCTATCGACAGCTAAGCAAAATAGCACCGACATTGGTTTACAGTATCTACAGTGACCGTAAAACACCGCTTGAGTCAGCCAAACACATAACATCACAGCTTGGTGTGTTGTTTGACAGACAAGCGCAAGCGCAGATCGTGATTACGCAAACGGAAAAGAGACTTGAAGAGAATGGACAAAAAATCAAGGCTAATCAATCCGATCAAACGTCATTATTGTTTGTGCGCTTCATTAACGACAAAACCGTCCGTGTCCATAGCCAAGGTTCGTTAGCGCAGTCGACCATTGAAGGTATGGGGCTTAGCAATGCTTGGCAAGAGCAAACCAACTTATGGGGTTTTACGACTGCAGGGATTGAAAAACTTGCAGAGCATCAAGAGAGCCACGTATTGATTTTTGGTCCGCTTAAGGAAGACGAACGTCAACGTCTAGGGCAGTCACCGTTGTGGCAAGCCATGAAATTCACTCGCACCGATTCGGTTCACGAGTTGCCTGCTATTTGGACGTTTGGTGGGCTAATAGCTGCACAACGATTCAGTGACAGCATCACTAAAGAGCTGATGTCAGCTCAATGAACACAGCAGTGCTAGAAAACAGAAGAACTAATCTTCCCTTTTTTATGGTCACTGTCTTTACTGTGATGGGGCTGATTTTATGTTTGATTCACTGGACGGTGCCATATTCACAAGGCTTAGGGTTACTGTTGAATACCGTTTTTCACTATGACGTGACAGACTATCAGCACCTTATTGTTCATCTCACCTATCTTCCTCGTTTGGCTATTGCAATTTTGTGCGGGTTCTCACTCGCCGTGGCCGGTTGCATCATGCAGTTTGTTTTAAGAAACCCGATCGCTTCACCGACGACATTAGGTGTTGCTTCAGGGGCCGAGCTAGGAATGATTTTGGGGATCTTGCTGATTCCAGCCAATATCGCCACGACAGGCTTGTTGATGCCCGTCGGTATGCTATTGAACAGTCACTTTTTCCCTGCTTTTCTAGGTGGGTGCTTGGCAACGGCGCTTGTCTTCATCTTATCGGCAAAGCGGGGGTTCTCTCCTGTCCATATGGTGTTAGCTGGCATGGTGATTAGTTTGTTCTTTGGGTCACTCAATACCATGCTTTTGTTACTCAATGAACAGCAGCTTACCCGTGTTTTTGTGTGGGGAGCGGGAACACTGAACCAAAATGGGTGGTCGAGTGTGACGACGTTACTTCCATTGGTCATCGTCCCTTCTGTCTTTTTACTGCTTCTAGAGCGTCCATTATCCTCTCTGCTATTAGGAGACAGCGTTGCGTCTTCTATCGGTGTCAATGTTAAAACCATCAAGGTCGTGTGCTTGGTTTTGGCCATTTCTATGACCGCATCGGTAGTCAGTGAAGTCGGGCTTATCGGGTTTATCGGCATTGTAGCCCCTGCAATCGCTCGAATGTTACGAGTGAGGACATTGCGTTGGCAAATTTTAGTCAGCGGCGTACTTGGGTCAGTAATGCTGTTGCTGGCCGATCTGATTATTCAGCCGTTTTCTGGTGTCGGAGGTGAGTTGCTGCCAACGGGCGCAATGACCGCCTTGATTGGTGCGCCTTTTTTACTGTGGTTATTGAATCGTAAAGTGATGCAATCTGATCTAAGGGCGAGGGAAGAATCGCATACCCATTACCAAACTCGCCACTTGGCCAAAATAGCCTGCGTGCTTGTTCCCTTATTGATTATGGCTTTTGTCTGGGTGCTTTTCATTGGCAAAGATTCTCAAGGCTGGAACGTCGCCCACAGTCTTTCCATTTTGGAGTTACGTGTTCCTAGGGCGTTAGTGGCCATGTTTGCAGGGGTGGGATTGGCTATTGCAGGCACAGCTATTCAGCGAGTGTCGACGAATCCTATGGCAAGCCCCGAGATTTTGGGTATCAGCTCAGGAGCGGCGCTGGCGTTAGTGATAGGAGCCGTGTTAGGTATTGCGGTCGAGCGACATGAGCAAATGCTACTTGGCACCGCGGGAGCACTGCTCGTCACGGGTATTATTTGGTGGATGGGCAGAAAGCAAAATTTTGCACCGACTCAAATGTTGTTAACCGGTATCGCGCTTAGTGCTGGCCTTGATGCTTTCCTTCGCATTGCGATGTCATCGGGCCAAGACAATGTAACCGCATTGATCACTTGGCTTTCAGGGTCAACATACCTTGTGGCCATGTCTGATGTGTACTTGATGTTGGTGGGGGTCGTTATTCTTGGTGCTTTTTCATTGATTTGTCACCGTTGGTTTGACCTTATTGGGTTGGGTGAAATCAGTGCGACAAGCGTCGGTATCGATTGCCGTAAAGTTCGAGGGCTATTGCTGCTTCTAGTCGCGATGATGACGACACTGTGTACTATTGTGATTGGTCCACTCAGTTTTATTGGGCTTTTAGCACCACATCTTGCCCGTTCCTTACATCAGTATAAAGCCTCTAACCAGTTAATTACGGCAAGTCTACTGGGCGGAATATTGATGCTTTTGGCAGATTGGCTAGGAAGAACATTATGGTTTCCCTGGCAGTTTCCTGCGGGGCTATTAGCCTCATTGATTGGTGGCGGGTACTTCTTATACCTCATGCGAAAATAACGTTAAATCGATTTATATAATTGATAATTAAAATAATAAAGCCAGTTGAATTGAATTATTCAGCTGGCTTTTTTGATTCCCTGTCAACAACTCTAGGAATGAGGCGTTGCTTCAAAAAATAATCAAATAAACGATTGTATATTTAAATGATAATCATTAGCATTCTCACTTTGTTTTATATGAAACAGTGAGATTGATATGACGAATAGCCAGACTTTGGTCGAGACAACGATGCGTGGCAATGACGCACCAGCCGCCTGTTTTTTAAACTCGTTAGCCAGAGAGTGTTCAAGTGTTGTTATTATCGACGGAGAATGTGAAGCCTATTATTGCATCCCTCTTTCAAACGAACATGAGATTCGGGTTCCCCTGAGGGTCGTCTCTTCTATCGGGTTGCATGAGTACCAATTCCCGGCGGTTTTGTACGGTACTGAAGTGGCCCCAATAGAGTTCGATCAAGTGGTCGACTTGGTCGTTGAACAACCGGCACTCGTTGGCATGATTACGCCACAGCAAAAATCGATTTTTGTCGATCGAGTTAACGAGAGCTATCGCAATGTATATGCAGCGGTGAAGGACAATCCGTATGGTCGAAAGTTATTTGAAGAGCGGCTCAACTTTCGAGAGTCGGAGCAAGGTTTATTAATAGGTCATTCTTTCCATCCCGCTCCTAAAAGTCGTGAGCAATTTAGCCCTCAAGATGCGCAAGTTTACACGCCCGAATTTGGTGGGAAGTTTCAACTTCATTGGTTGGCGGTTGATGAATTTCTTTTAGTTTCTGGCTCGTCTGGTGACCAAAGTGTTCGTCAACGTATCGAAGAGTTGGTGACTGCGGATGAGAGTTTGGAGATCAGTGTGGCTGGCCTAGCAGACGATCATGAAATGTTGTTTCCCGTTCATCCGTGGCAGTGGCAAAGCATTAAACAAAGAAAAGAGGTGAGGGCTTACCTTAAAGAAGGCCAGATCAGAGATCTGGGCGCTGTGGGTGAAAAATGGTATCCAACGTCGTCTACTCGTTCTTTGTACAGCCCCAAACTGCCTTACATGCTCAAGTTTTCGCTGAGTGTCAAACTCACCAATTCGGTAAGAAACCTCTCTCTGAAAGAAGTGGTTCGTGGCACGCGGTTGAATCAATTATTCGAAGACACGGAATTGAAGTCGTTACTGGGTGGAAAAAGAGGCTTTCAGCTCATGCAAGAACCCGCTTTTTTAGGGTTGATGGATTCTAACGGCTTAGTTATTGACGAGAGTTTGCTGGCATTTCGTGACAACCCGTTGATGAGCAAACCGGAAGAAGAAGCCGTGGTTCTCGCGACACTGACTCAACAAAACCCTTTTGGTGGGCAAAGCTTACTGGTGAGCCGAATTGAGCATTACGCTCGGACACATACCCTCACGCCAAAAGTGGCCGCACAGCGCTGGTTTGATGCGTATTGTAAGCATGCGGTTGTTCCTTTGTTCAACCTTCAAGCCAACTACGGAATCGTATTCCTGGCTCATCAGCAAAACATTGTTATGCAGCTGGAAGAGGGTCTGCCGATTGGCATGTACTACCGAGATTGTCAGGGGACAGGGTACACCGATTTAGCGTTTGAGTTATTTCCTGACGCTCTTGGCTGTTCAACGAATGCCAAACATGCCAAGCAGGAGACAGAAAACTACTGGAACCAAGACAAAGTGCGTCGCTATTTTGCTTACTACCTCATCATTAATTCTACCTTCAGTGCTATCGCTTCTATTGCGGCAGGCCTTGATATAGATGAATCCAGTTTGGTTACAATCTTACGTCAGCATTTAGTCGATCTAAAAACACAAGGTGTTAAGGATGACCGATGTCTGAGCTACGTATTGGACAGCGATTCGCTTTGCTGCAAAGGGAATTTTTATTGTTATCTACAAAATTTCAACGAAAACTCCATTCCGGACCCTGCCGTCATCTACTTCGATTTATCCAACCCTATCGTTGCCGTTAAGGAGGCGAATTATGCCTAACTACACCACGTTCCTGTATGAAATGGGCGACATCCCGGTTGTGACTTTAACTCAGACAGAACAAGACCTAAATGCGGTGTTTTCCTTGGATTCGGTCATGATTGAGCTTGACCAATTCTTTACCATTCACAAAGACATTGACGAGATCGACATTCAATGTGGTTCGCCGACCTTACGCAATGCATTACGTCACTGTCTGCCGATGTTTGAGACAAATAGGCTAAATCGTCAGGCGTTCTATCAAAGAGAAAACCCGTGGCATCAGCATGCCCCGTCATCATCCTTTCCAACCATTGATGTTCAGAGTAATCCTCAATTTCGACATCATCCGCTGAGGCCACCTATGCCGAGGGGAACGGTCTATAAGCGATATGACCATGAGGCCGATGTGACGGTTTCATTCAGAGTGTTTGATATCGATAAAGACATGCCTCTGTTCACTCAATGGATGAATGATCCGAGAGTCGCCGACTTTTGGGAGCAAGCCTGGAGCGAAGACAAGCTTAGGCAGTTTGCACAAGAACGCTTAGCGGATGCACACATTATTCCTTTGATTGGCGAGTTTAACGGTCAACCTTTTGGCTATGTCGAGGTGTATTGGGTCAGTGAAGACAGGTTGAGCCCCTATTACTCAGTGGAACCTTATGATCGTGGTATTCATTTACTCGTCGGGGAACAACAATTTCGAGGGCCCAAATACTTCATGAGCTGGATGAAGGCCATCAGTCACTATCTGTTTATAGATGATATTCGAACCCGTCGAATTGTATTGGAGCCAAGGTCAGACAATATCAGACTGTTCAAGCGCATTGAGCAGGTAGGCTATAAAACCTGTTTTGAATTCAATTTTCCACACAAACGTTCAGCCCTATTAATGCTAGAGCGAAACGCTTTTTTTAAGGAGCAGTGGTAATGGACCAAATAGCGTTACAGCGGTACTGGTTACCGATGAATCGACACTTGGTGGCGAAGCTGATCAGTGAACTGGCCTACGAACAAGCGTTTAATCTTGTTGGCGATAAAGATGAAGATATAGATAAAGGTGTGTTTTCCTTAGCCTTGACCAAGGATGTGACTTATCAGTTTTTAGGGAAAGTGAACATTTGGGGGCAAGTCAACATCGATCCCGAGTCTGTGGTGAGGCTTGCTCCAGATCACCAAAAACAACAACACCAAGATCAAGGAACAGTTCTGGCAACAACGTTTATGAGAGATATCCAAACACTGATTGGCATATCCGATGAGGCTCTGGCTGAGCATTTTGAAGACCTCAATGCGACCCTGTTGGGTGATTGTAAATTAGCGTTACGCAAGGCGAATATGACCGCAAGAGATTTAGCTTATCTTCCTTGCGAACAGCAGCAAAGCCTATTCGATGGGCATCCCAAATTTGCTTTTAATAAAGGAAGACGAGGGTGGGGAAGTAGCGATTTAAATCGATACGCTCCCGAATCAGAAAATACATTTCAGCTGACTTGGGTTGCGGTTCACCATTCTATCATTCAAAAAGCCACCAACCAGCGCGTCGACTGGCAGCAGCTTCTATATACCGCTATTGATCATGTGGATTATCAGGCAATGGATCGAATCGTGTCTTCGTTCAATGTAGATTGCAGCGAATACACCTATGTCCCCGTTCATCCATGGCAGTGGGATCAAAAATTGTCGTTGTTGTTTGTACGTGAACTCGCGGAAAAATCGCTGATTTACATTGGAGAGCATGGGGATCGCTTTCTACCACAATTGTCAATTCGAACGCTAAGCAATGTTGATAGGCCGATGAGCTACGACATTAAGCTGCCTCTGACCATTATGAACACCTCATGCTACCGAGGTATCCCGGGTCGTTACATATTGGCTGGCCCCATTGCATCAGACTGGATTGATTCACTATTTAAGTCCGATCCGTTACTGATTGAAAAGCAGGCTGAAGTATTGCAAGAGCCGGCTGCGGCGTTCGTTGGGCAAAGTGATTATCAAGGATTGATCGATGCTCCTTACCGGTACCACGAGTTATTGGGCGTTATTTGGCGAGAATCGGCACATTCCAAATTAAAGGAGAACGAACACGCGATTTTGATGGCGGCTCTTATGGAGTGTGATGCATCAGGGGCACCGATAATTGAGGAGTACATAGCCAGTTCCGGCCTCGACAACAGTGAGTGGCTAACCTGCTTATTTGATGTGGTCGTTATTCCATTTTATCACTTGTTGTGTAAGTACGGAGTGTCACTGATAGCGCATGGACAAAACGTTACGTTGGTGCTTGAAAACTCGATTCCAACACGAATCTTATTGAAAGACTTCCAAGGAGACATGAGGCTCGTCGATAGGGTATTACCTGAGCAAGACTCACTGGATCAGTGCGTTAAAGACGTGACTGTGAAGCTGCCGGAAGAGTTGATCATTCACGACTTACAAACGGGACATTTTGTCACTGTACTGCGTTTTATCTCCCCTTTAGTCGCTCGGTCAGGTCTGCCTGAAATGACATTTTATGAGCTTCTTGGACGCTCTATTCAACAGTACATGCAGAAATGCATTCAAAGTGATCCTGAGATGGAAGAGCGTTTTGAACGGCTCGACCTTTTCAAACCTAGAATTCTTCGAATTGGACTCAATCTAGCAAAGTTTAGACACAGTACCGATTCAAGTGCGTCTCGCATGTTACCGGATATGGATGACAGGCTAGATAACCCGCTCTACAAGGCTTTAAATCAATAGGAATACATAAAATGGATAATAATAAACACAACGTCAAACTGGGTATTACTGGTCTTGATATTGCCGGTATTGGTGTCGGCCCGTTTAATCTGAGTGTTGCGGCGCTGCTAGAACCACACAAAAATATTCGCTCGACGTTTTTTGAAAGTCGAGACTCCTTTTCTTGGCATCCGGGTTTGTTGCTGGATGACACGAATATGCAAACCATGTATCTGAAAGATTTGGTCACGGCTGTGGATCCTCAAAGCCAATATTCTTTCCTCTCTTACTTAGTGAAAACTAAAAAATTCTATCGATTTTTGTCGGCGGAATTAAATTGTATCAGCCGCCATGAATTTTCAGACTATTTGGCGTGGTCGGCCAATCAAATGAATAATGTCCAGTTCTCAACCAACATTGAGCATGTTGATTTTAAAGAGGGGCTCTTCCACCTTCAGACTAGCAGCGGTGCTTACCAAGCAAAAAATCTATGCATTGGCACAGGTAAAGTGCCATTGATGCCGGAGTGCGCGAAGAAGTTTATCAGCGATAAAGTCTTTCACGCGGCCGAAGTTGGATTAAGAGTTCGAGACTTCACCGGTAAACGCGTCATGATTGTTGGCGGCGGGCAAACCGGTGCTGATATCTTCTTAAACGTGCTGCGAGGCAAGTGGGGAAAAGCGGCGTCACTGGATTGGGTGTCGCGTCGCCCAAACTTTCAACCGCTGGATGAAGCGGCCTTTACCAACGAATTCTTTACACCAAATTACGTGGAAGCCTTCGTCGGGCTTAATCCCAGTGTCAAACATTCAGAAGTGACGACTCAAAAGCTGACCTCTGATGGCATCACGCAGTTGGCCTTATTGGATATTTATCGCGAGCTTTACCATCGGTTTGATGTCCTCAAAGAAGAAAAATGGGTTCGTTTGTTACCGCATCGCACGTTGACTGAAATGCATCCATTAGAAACGGGGTACGCGCTAAGTGTGGGAAATGCGTTAAGTGAGCATGTCGAACGTCATGAAGCGGATGTCGTGATTCTTGCAACTGGGTTTGAGGCGCCATATCCGGCTTGTCTTAAAGACATTATGCCCATGTTGGATCTCGATGAACAAGGACGATACCAACTGACTTCTAACTTCGAGCTCAAGTGGAAAGGAAGTCCAGAGAACAAAATTTTTGCGGTTAATGCAGGTATGCACAGCCACGGTATTGCTGAACCACAACTCAGTTTGATGGCGTGGCGCAGCGCCAAGATCATTAACAGTTTGGCTGGACGAGAGGTCTACGATATTAAGTCAGATAAAGGACTCATTGACTGGCTATCCGCGGTGCGGGTGAAAGACCTTGTTGAGGCTTAGTCATTCATACCTAACGGTTAACACCTAATACCCCACAGCATAAAGTTTTTACACTAGGTCATATAAAAATAATGTATAAATAAGTAGTAATGAAGTGGCTAATGAGTATCATTATCATTACCATGTGCGTGTGGTTACATTAAATAACAAGAGAAAAGTAATGAAAGTTAACAAAGGAACGTTTCAACTGTCTGTCATTTCAGTTGCGATAGCGTCAGCTACTGGCTTTTTTGTTCCTTCAGTCGTCCAAGCTGAAGAGTACACAACAACCCAAGAAAAAATGGTCGTCGTTTCAAGCCGTACGCCGAAAGCGATCAGTGAGATCCCAGGTACCGTTTGGTACGTTGATGCCGAGCAAATTGAACAAGAATACCGTGGTGGTAAAAGCCTGGATGAAATTCTAGCCGCAACGGTTCCATCTTTGGATGTGAGCAGCGGTGGTCGTACTCATGCAGGTCAAAACCTACGTGGTCGCAGCATCATGGTGATGATTGATGGTGTGTCATTACAATCAGTGCGCTCTATTAGTCGACAACTCGATTCCATTGACCCATTTAATATCGAGCGTATCGAAGTGCTGTCGGGTGCGAGTTCAATTTATGGCGCAGGTGCGAGTGGTGGTGTCATTAACATCGTGACCAAAAAAGCACTGGGTGGCGAGATAGAGTTCGAAACGTACGTTGGTGGTACCTCTGGTTTTAACGGAAGTGAAGATTTTGATTATAAACTCGCGCAGTCAATTGCGGGCGGAAATGAGAAAGTTCAAGGGCGTGCGTCTGTGGCTTATACCAGTACTCAAGGGTACTACGATGCAAACGGTGACATGGTCACTCCTGACATCACTCAAGGTTCAACTCAATTTAACGAAACGATTGATTTGATGGGTAATCTACAAGTTAATCTCGCTGATAATCAAAACTTGCAGTTGTTGGCACAGTATTACGATAGCCAGCAAGACACCCCATACGGTTTGTATTTCGAAAAAGACGCGGATGGAAAATATCAATTCGTCGATGTTAGAGACGGTTACGCCGCCGATCGTCAGCAAGGTACTGAGCGCGTAATGCTAAGTGCTGCATATAATCACAGTGATTTCCTGAGCCATCAACTGATTGCGGAGCTGTCCTATCGTTCGGAAGAGCATACATTCATGCCATACACATCGGCAGGTAGAACCACGTTAGCAACCAGTTCATCAAGTCAAAATACCGATATTATCTCGTTAAAAGCCGCGTTGAATAAATCTTTTGATGCCCTCAGCCTTACCTATGGTATTGATGGCTTTGTGGACAGCTTTGACAGTGATAACGCGCTTTATAACCAATCGGTTACAGAAGGGTCGGGAGGGCTGATTAACCAGATAGAGTCTATGGCAGGGCGTTATCCTGGTATTGATACTCAAGCGTTTGCGGGCTTTTTACAGGCTGAGTATGCGCTAACGGATAATTGGACACTGCAAGGCGGCTATCGTTATCAGTACATGAATACGGAAGTATCGGATTTCCAAAAAAGTTCGAATTCAGATTTTGTTCCGGGTGGAGAAACAGATTACTCAGAGGGATTATTCAATGTCGGGACTGTTTACCATCTAACGGAAAACTCTCAGGTGTGGGCTAATTTCTCTCAAGGTTTTGATCTGGCGAACCCTGCGAAATATTACGGTAAAGATGCCACTGTTAATGTTAATGACACTAAACTAGAAGGCATTAAAACCGACAGCTACGAGCTAGGTTACCGTTATGATTTCGACAAACTTTCATTTCAAACGGCCGCGTACCATTCATACTCTGATGGTTCAGTGGAATACGCGGATGACCAATCGATTAAAGGTATTTCAAACCCTATTCGAGTCTACGGTGCAGAAGCGCAAATCTCATATTGGGTGATGACTAACCTTCAACTAGGTGCGTCTGGACACTATGTCGTTTCTGAAGAAAAAGGCGACAACGGCTGGGAAGACTACGATGCGAGAGAAGCCAGTACATCAAAAGCCAGCACTTGGATTGGTTGGTATGAAGCTGACTACAGCGTGAAGCTACAAAGTTTAACCGCCTTTGATTATGAAGATGCGAACGCTCTAAAGCTGGAGGGTTACACCGTTGTTGACATGATAGGTACGTACCAACTGCCTGTCGGCACGATTGGTTTCGGGGTTAAAAATTTGTTCAACGAAGACTATCTGACAACGTGGAGTCAACGAGCAACACAGTGGTATAGCGGTGGTCCTGATATGTACCAATATCAAGGTCGTGGCCGTACTTATACGCTGAACTATCAAGTGAAATATTAACGATACGTTAGGTATAAAAGTGATCCGTTAACGCGACTCTAAGAACGGGATAAGCCATCGCCATGAACTCGGTATCTACTGGGTTTGTGATACTACGCGATGGCTTAAACCTTGAGTTAATTTAGGACGTGTTGATCTTTCGCGGTTAAAT
>NZ_JBNGCJ010000579.1:0-9654 GCF_049974785.1 Vibrio genomosp. F10 str. 9ZD137 | reverse complement strand
CCGCTCTTCCGATCTCGATGATGTGATTCTCTTTGATCAAATATGCATCAAACACGCCAATACGATGGTTGTAGCCGCCACCACACGCGACGGCATATTTTAGTGCGCTGCGCAGGCCAGGAATGGTTTTTCGTGTATCAAGCAAACGACAATCCGTACCTTCCAATTGTTTGGCGTAGGTTGCCGTTACCGTTGCGCATCCCGACAGTGTTTGAATGAAGTTCATAGCATTACGTTCGCCCGTTAACAATGCGCGCGATGGGCCAGAAAGAGTACAAAGAGTTTGATTTGGCTCAACGGTGTCGCCGTCTTTTACGTGCCACTCAATATTGACGGTGCCACCAATTTGCTTGAAGACTTCGTCAGCCCATGCTTGACCACAAAATACACCGTGTTCACGAGTAATAATCGTGGCCACATTGTGCGCGTCTTCAGGAATTAAACTTGCGGTAATATCAGCGTTGACATCAATCGAACCACCCAAATCTTCTTTGAGTGTTTCTGCGACTGCGCGAGTGATTTCTGTCGGCAGTTGCGTTTTTAAATAATCAAGACGTTGTTGGCTGTTATGTGTGTTTTTCATCGCAAATTTAATCGTTGGCTTAGGGGAGGGGGCATGATACTCGGAGTCGGAATGAAATTCAGCCATTAATCTCGCTTTTCATCTCGGAATGGATAAAATCGAAGGGAGAATCGTTAAATAAGGAACGCTCAATGATTGATCAGCAAGGCTGGTATGCAAAGGCCAAGTCGTTACCATCGCCTCATTGCGATCACCGAGAAGATCCCAGTGATATATCGTTACTGGTGATCCACAATATTAGCTTACCGCCTAGCCAGTTTGGCGGTGGCTATATAGAGCAGTTTTTTACTGGTAAATTAGACGCGTCACACCATCCATTTTTCAAAGTGATTGAGAACATGAGGGTCTCTGCGCACTGCTTGATTGATCGCGAAGGAAAGGTGATTCAATTTGTGCCTTTTCAACAACGTGCATGGCA
This sequence comes from Vibrio genomosp. F10 str. 9ZD137, assembly GCF_049974785.1. Taxonomy (NCBI): domain Bacteria; kingdom Pseudomonadati; phylum Pseudomonadota; class Gammaproteobacteria; order Vibrionales; family Vibrionaceae; genus Vibrio; species Vibrio genomosp. F10. Next base: position 8,653 of record NZ_JBNGCJ010000579.1, on the reverse strand, counting down.
TGCAGGCGTTTCGTCGTTTGCAGGAAGGAGCAAGTGTAATGATTACTCCATTGGCATTGAATTAGAAGGCGATGATTACAGTGCTTATACCGAGGCACAGTACCAGTCGCTGGCTTTGCTCACCAAAGAACTCATGAAGAGCTATCCAAATATCACCAAACAGAGAATAACGGGGCATCAATATATCGCCCCGTTGAGAAAAACCGATCCTGGATTGTCATTCGATTGGAGAAAGTTAGCAGCGTTGATCAACACGCCCTAGTTACAGTGCGGCTTGATACTCAACAAGGATTTGCTCGACCCAAGTAGCAATACGCTCATCACTTAATTCGTATTGAGAGTCTTCATCAAGCGCTAGCCCAACAAAGTGGGAGCCATCTTCAGTTAGAGCCTTAGAGGCTTCAAACTCATAACCTTGGTTGGGCCAGTATCCGATGAGGTTCGCACCCACTTGTTGTATTTCATCATGAAGCATTCCCATCGCATCGAGATACCACTCGCCATAGCCTTCTTGATCGCCTAAGCCGAATAGTGCTACGTACTTGCCGTTTAACGACACGCCAGCGATTTTTTGCCATATTTCGCTCCAATCTTCTTGGATTTCACCGAAGTCCCAAGTGGAGATGCCGAGAATTAACAGGTCGTAATCAGCCATCAGCGAGATAGGGCTCTCTTTGATATTGTGAATATCCACAAGCTCCTCTCCAATAATAGCGCGTATTTTCTCCGCTGCCATTTCGGTGTAGCAAGTTGTTGAGCCGTAAAATAAACCAATCTTCATAATGTTATAGTCTTGATGTGCGATGAGGGATTTTAACCATAAACACACCAGTAATGCAGTTAGAATTTCATCAAATGGACAAATTTGTGGCTTTAATGTCAGGACTCACATAACCTGAACGCGTTGTTGTTAAAGAGGTTTACCGTGTCAAAATTAAACTCGACTAATCAAGGCCCTCAATCGCCAGAGCAGGGTATTCTCGAGCAGTTTCTCGACGCTATGTGGATGGAACGAGGATTGTCTGAAAATACGTTACTGTCGTATCGGACGGATGTACAAAAGCTGCTGCATTGGATGGATGAACACAATTACCGCTTGAATGCGATCAATCTGTCAGGGCTACAAGAGTACCAAGCTTGGCTGGTGGACAAGGAATATAAACAGACGTCACGGGCACGTATGCTGTCTGCTATTCGACGTCTGTTTCAATATTTACATCGTGAAAAAGTGAGAGCAGATGATCCCAGTGCGTTACTGGTGAGCCCTAAGTTGCCGCAGCGTTTACCCAAAGATCTCTCGGAAGCACAAGTGGATGCGTTATTAGAAGCGCCGGATCCTAATGATCCGATACAGCTTCGAGACAAAGCGATGCTTGAGTTACTGTACGCGACAGGTTTACGTGTTACAGAGTTGGTGAGTCTGACGATGGAAAATCTCAGTTTACGCCAAGGGGTTGTGCGCGTAACAGGCAAAGGCGGAAAAGAGCGTTTGGTGCCGATGGGAGAAAATGCTGTTGATTGGATTGAAACTTTTATAGAGCAAGGAAGGTCTACACTACTTGGTGAGAAAACATCAGACGTTGTTTTTCCAAGTAACCGTGCGAGACAGATGACTCGTCAGACATTCTGGCATAGGATAAAGCATTATGCGGTGATCGCAGAGATTGATACCGAGCTTTTGTCTCCGCACGTATTAAGGCATGCCTTCGCGACTCATTTGCTCAACTACGGGGCCGATTTACGCGTTGTACAAATGCTATTGGGCCACAGTGATTTATCGACGACGCAAATCTATACCCACGTCGCCACTGAAAGGCTAAAACAAATTCATAGTGAGCACCATCCTAGGGCTTAATATAAAGGTGATTTTAATGAGCGTATTACGCCGACTATCTATACTAACACTGCCGTTTTTTGTGATGGCTTGTAATGCTGAAGAAGTGGTTAAGGCCGAAGAAGCATCAACCGTTCAAGCGGAAGTTCAGCAAGCGGTGGCTTTAGAAGCAACGTTAGCGGGTCAAGAAACAAGCTTAACGGATGAATCGAAACAAAAAATCATCAATAACTTTGCTAAGTTACAACTGAAGGTTTTGGATATACTCCCGACTCAAATAACGGGCCTATACGAAGTTCAAACTACTGGCGGGGTGTTGTATTCTTCTGTCGATGGTGAATATTTTATGTCTGGGACGCTCTACCAGCACAAAGCCGGTGGCGGGTATGAAGATGTCCTTGCCAAGCGTCAAGCGCCATTGAATGCAGCAAAACTTGCGGCACTCAGTGACAGCGTTATTGAGTTTAAGGCCGATAACGAGAAGTACGTGGTCACTATTTTTACCGATACCACGTGTGGGTATTGTGTACGATTACATAGCCAAATGAATGGCTATAACGATCTAGGCATCACGGTGCGTTACATGGCGTACCCACGTCAGGGGCCTCGTTCAGAAGTTGGCGAGCAAATGGCCGCTGTTTGGTGTGCTGATGACCCTAAAGCCGCGATGCACGACGCTAAAATTAACCGCAGTTTCCCTGAAAAAAACGCCAACTTTGGTCAGTGTTTAGACACCGTGGTGAAGCATTTCACACTAGGAAAATCATTAGGCATCAGCGGAACACCATCGATATTCCTTCCGAGTGGAGAAATGATTGGCGGCTACTTACCACCCGCTAAATTGCTAGAGCAGTTACAAGCTCAGTAATCATTATCTCATTAACGCTAAGTCTATTCATTTATAACAAGGAGCAGGCGAATCATCGCCTGCTAAGTGCGTATCTATGATCGAAATTCTTCGTCGCCCTGATGTTGATCTCTCTCTTCTTGCTGAACCCATGGATCCACTGCTTAAGAAAATTTATCTTAATCGTGGCATTCGTTCGGCTAAGCAATTAGATAAAACCGCCAAAGCTCTCCATTCCTATCAGAAACTGGATGGTATTCAGCTTGCGGTTGAGCTGCTGTTTGACGCGATTAAACACAATCAACGCATTATCATTGTCGGAGATTTTGATGCCGATGGCGCGACCAGCTCAGCGTTATCGGTTTTGGCCCTTCGCATGCTCGGTTGCAGTAATGTCGACTACTTGGTGCCTAACCGTTTTGAAGACGGCTACGGATTAAGCCCTGAAGTGGTTGATCAGGCGATAACGCTGGGGGCCGAAGTGATCATGACGGTGGATAACGGTGTCTCTTCAATAGAAGGGGTTCGTTATGCCAAAGAAAAAGGTCTTCAAGTGCTGGTGACGGATCATCACTTACCCGGTCATGAACTCCCAATTGCTGACGCGATGGTCAACCCCAATCTAGAATCCTGCGATTTTCCCTCTAAATCGTTAGCGGGTGTTGGGGTGGCTTTTTACCTGATGATGGCCCTGTGCGTACACATGCGAAAGCTAGACTGGTTTAATGCGAACAACATGGCTGAGCCTAAATTGATGGAGCTGATCGATTTAGTGGCGCTGGGCACGGTCGCGGATGTGGTTGCTTTGGATGAAAACAATCGAATTTTGGTTCACCAAGGGCTCCAGCGTATCCGAGCAGGTAAAGCCAGACCCGGCATTCAAGCACTCATTGAAGTGGCGAAAAAAGACGCACATCGACTGATTGCCACCGATTTTGGCTTCGCCTTAGGGCCAAGAATCAATGCGGCAGGGCGCTTAGATGATATGTCGTTTGGTGTTGAGCTATTAATGTGTAACAACATTCACGCAGCAAGACGCATGGCCAGTGAGTTGGATGGCTTAAATCAAACTCGCAAAGAGATTGAAGAGGGAATGAAGCAAGAGGCGATGGCCTTTTGTGAGCGCTTACAATTTGGTGACAATACGCAATTGCCCCACGGTTTAGTTCTGTTCCAGCGAGATTGGCACCAAGGAGTGATCGGCATTTTGGCTTCTCGTATTAAAGAGAAATTCCATAGACCCGTGATTGCCTTCGCCGATGGCGGAGAAGGGATGATCAAAGGATCTTGTCGTTCGATTCCGGGATTACACATGAGAGACGCTCTTGACCGCATTGATACGCAGAACCCAGGTTTGATTGCTAAGTTTGGTGGTCATGCTATGGCGGCCGGTTTGAGTATTGCTGAAGCGGACTTTGAACGCTTTTCCCGTTTGTTTGATCAAGTGGTGAAACAAGAACTCGATGATAACGCATTAAAAGGGGTGATTTTGTCTGATGGGGAGCTGCTGCCTGAGCAATTTTCTATGCACACGGCTGAATCATTACGGGCTGGTGGGCCTTGGGGGCAAGCCTTCCCTGAACCCATGTTTGATGGTGAGTTTAAAATATTGCACCAGAAACTGGTGGGGGAAAAACACCTAAAACTTATGTTGGAACCTCTTTACAAAGGGCACCCTACAAACATCATGGTTGATGGCATTGCCTTTAATATTGATCTTAAGCGTTGGCCTGATGCATCGGTAAAAACAGCAAGAGTGGCGTTTAAACTCGATATCAATGAATTTAGAGGGAACCAATCTCTTCAGTTAATGATTGATTATATTGAAGCTATATAACTAACCTGAACTTATGCCAGAGTGATTGTTATCAATGTTGCTCTGGTTTCCTTCTGTTTCCTTCGTTTTTTCTCGTCTTTGATACTGCTTTTAATGCTCTTTTGTCGGCATTCAATCACCCACTCGGTTTATTGGTACAACGCTAATTTGGTTAATCTTTAATTGGTCTGACCAATATTGTTCAGATAGTTTTTGTAAATGAATATTGCAAGTTATGGTTTTGTTACCACTACCTCTGTTTATTGACCTGAATCAATAAAGTGCTGGACAGTGACGTTTTTGATATGTTAATTTTCACCCCAATAAATAATTGGTAATACCAATTTACTTGGAGTTAAGGGTAGCAATCAATATGGCTTATCAAAGGATTCGTCAGCCAAAACTTTCTGATGTTATCGAGAAAGAACTAGAGCGTTTGATCGCAGAAGGCTCTTTAACTCCAGGGCAGCAACTGCCTCCTGAGCGTGAATTAGCAAAACAATTCGATGTGTCTCGACCTTCGGTTAGAGAAGCGATTCAACGTCTTGAAGCACGCCAGTTATTAACTCGTCGTCAAGGCGGGGGAACGTTCGTTAGTGAAAGTATTTGGAAGAGCTTTTCGGATCCTCTGCTAAATTTACTATCGAGTCATTCTGAAACTCAGCTGGATTTGCTTGAAGCAAGGCATGCAATGGAAGGGATTTCAGCTTACTTTGCTGCGTTGCGCGGAACCGATGAAGATTTTGCGCGAATTCAGGGATGTTTAGCCATAATCACCAAAGAACAAAGCAACAAAAACATTGAAGCAGAAGCCAGTGCCGTTATGAAGTTTTTAGTGGCTTTGACGGAAGCGGCCCATAATGTGGTGTTGTTGCACATTGTTCGTAGTCTTGGCCCGTTGCTAGAACAGAATATTTTACAGAATTTAGAGTTGTTACATCGCCGCGATGAAGTGGTCGAAAAAGTAAGTAAACATAGAGCTAATATTGTGGATGCTATTGTCTCTGGTGAGCCTGAAATGGCACGTGAGATGTCTCATTCACATTTAGCTTATATCGAAGAAACATTGTTGGACATCACGCGTGAAGAATCTCGAAGAGAGCGTTCATTACGCAGAATTCAACAAGGCAAAGAGTCGTCATAGTACGGCTTTTTGACAGTTTATCTAAAATCCAACCAATAGAAGGATAGATCGCCATGTCTGACATGAAGCATGACGTAGACGCAGTAGAAACTCAAGATTGGCTACAGGCCCTTGAATCAGTTGTTCGTGAAGAAGGTGTAGAGCGCGCTCAGTTTTTATTAGAGCAAGTTTTAGATAAAGCACGTTTAGACGGTGTAGATATGCCAACGGGCATTAACACGAACTACATCAACACTATTCCAGCAGCGCAAGAGCCCGCTTATCCAGGTGATGTAACACTTGAGCGTCGTATTCGCTCAATCATCCGCTGGAACTCAATCATGATTGTATTGCGCGCTTCTAAGAAAGACCTAGACCTTGGCGGTCATATGGCTTCTTACCAGTCAGCAGCGGCATTCTACGAAGTATGTTTCAACCACTTCTTCCGTGCTCCAAATGAGACGGACGGCGGTGATTTGGTGTATTACCAAGGTCACATATCTCCAGGTATCTATTCTCGTGCATTCGTTGAAGGCCGTCTCACTGAAGAGCAGCTAGATAACTTCCGTCAAGAAGTGGATGGTAAAGGTATTCCTTCTTACCCACACCCTAAATTGATGCCTGAATTCTGGCAGTTCCCTACCGTATCTATGGGGCTTGGTCCAATTTCTGCGATCTATCAAGCGCGTTTCTTGAAATACTTGAACGGTCGTGGCTTGAAAGATACGACGGCTCAACGAGTTTACGCTTTCCTAGGTGATGGTGAGATGGATGAACCAGAATCACGCGGTGCGATCTCTTTCGCTTCTCGTGAAAAACTGGACAACTTATGTTTCCTCATCAACTGTAACCTACAGCGTCTAGACGGTCCGGTAATGGGTAACGGTAGCATCATTCAAGAACTTGAAGGTCTATTTAAAGGCGCAGGTTGGAATGTTGTTAAAGTTATCTGGGGTAGTAACTGGGATGCTCTATTAGCAAAAGACACCACAGGTAAGCTTCTTCAACTGATGAACGAAACTGTTGATGGTGACTACCAAACATTCAAATCTAAAGATGGCGCTTATGTCCGTGAGCACTTCTTTGGTAAGTACCCAGAAACAGCAGCGCTTGTTGCTGACATGACCGATGATGAAATCTTCGCACTTAAGCGTGGTGGTCACGACTCGTCTAAACTGTTCGCGGCATTCAACAATGCGAAAGAGACAAGCGGTAAGCCAACGGTAATCCTAGCTAAGACGGTTAAAGGTTACGGCATGGGCGATGCAGCAGAAGGTAAGAACATTGCACACGGTGTGAAGAAAATGGATATGACACATATCCAACACCTACGCGATCGCTTAGGCCTAGAAGACCTTCTTTCAGATGAGAAATTGTCTGAGCTTCCTTACTTGAAGCTTGAAGAAGGCACCGCTGAGTATGAATACATGCATGCTCGTCGTAAGGCACTTCACGGTTACACACCAGCGCGTCTGCCTAAGTTCACTCAAGAGTTCAAAGTTCCTGAGCTAGACGCATTTGCCCCTCTACTGGGTGAGCAGAAACGTGATATCTCTACAACGATGGCTTATGTACGTACGTTAAACATCCTACTTAAAGATAAGAACATTGGTAAAAACATTGTTCCTATTATCTGTGATGAAGCGCGTACGTTCGGTATGGAAGGTCTGTTCCGTCAGGTTGGTATCTACAACCCAGATGGTCAAGAGTACACACCAGAAGATCGCGGCGTTGTTTCTTACTACAAAGAAGAAACATCGGGCCAGGTTTTACAAGAAGGTATCAATGAACTTGGTTCAATGGCTTCTTGGGTGGCTGCGGCAACGTCTTACAGCACCAACGATCTGCCAATGATTCCATTCTACATCTACTACTCAATGTTTGGTTTCCAACGTATTGGTGACATGGCATGGCTAGCAGGTGACCAACAAGCACGTGGTTTCCTATTAGGTGCGACTGCCGGTCGTACAACGCTAAACGGTGAAGGTCTGCAACACGAAGATGGTCACTCACACATTCAAGCGAATACGATTCCTAACTGTATCTCTTACGACCCAACGTTTGCTTACGAGCTAGCGGTTATCATGCAAGACGGTATTCGTCGCATGTACGGTCCTGAGCAAGAGAACGTGTACTACTACTTAACAGTAATGAACGAGAACTACGCAATGCCAGCAATGCCAGAAGGCGCTGAAGAAGGCATTCGTAAAGGTATCTACAAGCTTGAATCTCACGCAGGTTCTAAGTCTAAAGTTCAGTTAATGAGCTCTGGTACTATCATGAATGAAGCACGTAAAGCTGCTGTCATTCTAAGCGAAGAATACGATGTAGCATCAGACGTCTTTGCTGTGACTTCTTTCAACGAACTGACTCGCGATGGTCAAAACGTTGAGCGTGACAACATGCTTCATCCAGAAGCAGAAGATAAAGTACCGTACATCACGACAGTTCTTGGCAGCGAGCCAGCTATTGCCGTTACGGATTACATGAAAAACTACGCTGAACAAGTACGTGCTTTCGTTCCTGCTGAGTCGTACAAAGTACTGGGCACTGATGGCTTCGGTCGTTCTGATAGCCGTGAAAACTTGCGTCGTCACTTTGAAGTTAACGCTGGCTACGTTGTTGTTGCGGCACTGACTGAATTGGCTAAACGTGGTGATATTGAAAAATCTGTTGTTGCAGAAGCGATTGTTAAGTTCGGTATCGACACTGACAAAACTAACCCGCAATACGCATAAGACTGACATTAGTTAAGGAAGCAAAACATGACAATCGAAATTAATGTACCTGACATTGGTGCTGATGAGGTTGAAGTTACTGAGATTCTAGTTAACGTTGGCGACAAGGTTGAAGAAGAACAGTCACTGATCACTGTTGAAGGCGATAAAGCTTCAATGGAAGTTCCTGCGTCTCAAGCGGGTGTTGTTAAAGAAATTAAGATCTCTGAAGGCGATTCAGTGTCTACTGGTTCTTTAATCATGATCTTCGAAGCGGAAGGTGCTGCAGCAGCACCGGCTGCTCCAGCAGTTGAAG
>NZ_JBNGCJ010000578.1:0-2149 GCF_049974785.1 Vibrio genomosp. F10 str. 9ZD137 | reverse complement strand
AGGGAACCGGGGCGGTGCTTGCTATGCCTTTAGTGAGAGCAGCAGCCGAATTCTATAATAATATGGCGAGCTTTGAAGATGCGGGCGTGACCGTCTAATGGTCGCTTGGTTCAGGTATCAGCGTGACCTATTTTGGTTAGCGCTCAGTTTTTTTTCACGCATTCCTATTCCTAAGGATACGCCTTACAGCGCAGAACGCATGAATCGTTCAGGGCGCTACTTTGCTTTGGTCGGTGCATTATTAGGGGCCCTCTGCGGTGGAAGTTTCTGGCTGTTGTCCCTCATTCTTCCCAATGACATAGCACTGTTTATTATGCTCGCCTTCAGTTTAATGTTGACGGGCGCATTCCATGAAGATGGTCTAACAGACATGGCGGATGGCATTGGCGGAGGAATGAGTATAGAGCGGCGCTTATCGATCATGAAAGATAGCCGCATAGGAACCTACGGCGCGGCAACATTAGTCATGGGACTTCTGGGTAAGTTTTTATTATTGAGTGAATTAACGGAGCGAGACGAAAACGGTGGAATGCTTGTCTTTCTTACCGTGATTATGGCCTATACGATGAGTCGAACTGTCGCGGCTTCACTTATTTTTGATATGCCATACGTGAGCGACAATGATACCAGTAAAAGTAAGCCATTAGCTCAAACCCAAACCCCTGCGGAACTTGCGTTTCTAATAGCATGCGCGGCATTGACGTTATTGATTATGACACCATTCGTTTCCTGTGCTCTAACCTTAGCATTGTTGATAGCCCGTTATGCATTTAAACGATGGTTGTTAGCACGAATAGGTGGCTTTACCGGTGATTGTTTAGGTGCAGCGCAACAACTCAGTGAGTTGCTCATTTACCTGATACTTGTTGGGTTCGCTCATAATCAGGTTAACGTGCTTGGAGGTTGGTTATGAGTATTCACCTTATACTGGGCGGAGCCCGTTCTGGAAAATCAAGCCATGCGGAGCAGCAAGCTAAACAGTGCTTATCCTCAGGCAAAGAGGGCGTAACACAGTTGCATTACGTGGCGACGGCTCAAGCGTTTGACGAAGAGATGAAGCAACGAATACGACATCATCAAGAGCAAAGAGATGAACGATGGATTGAACATGAAATCCCGATAAACCTCGTAGAGATGATAAATGCCTTTACCGCTCATGATGTTGTTTTAATTGACTGCCTAACGTTATGGTTGAATAACGTCATATTCTCCAGGGGTGACAATGTCACGTCAGAGGCGGTGCAGAGCGAAATAACCGAATTACAAAGCGCGCTTAAACAGACCAGTGCCACGATTATCTTGGTCTCAAACGAGGTTGGGCTAGGTGTGGTTCCACTGGGTAAAGTATCGCGAATGTTCGTTGATCATGCCGGCTGGATGAACCAAAAAATCGCATCTATTTCTAGCCGAGTGGAATTTATTGCAGCAGGCTTGCCAATGACACTAAAGCAATAAAGCCGCCAAAACACCAGAATAACGAGAGTGATGTATGGATAAAGTAGTCAATGTTTACTTATTACGGCATGGGAAAACAGTTGGGCCTGCCGCGCTAAACGGGCGAACCGATGTACCAGTCTGTAGCGACACACAAACCCAGATTGCCGATGCACTGAATAAAGATGCCATTGAGTTCGCTTCCGTCATTACGTCTCCTTTGTCTCGTTGCCGTGCACTGGCAGAAAAACTGCATAGGTTGGAGTCATCAATACCTTATCGAATCGAGACACGATTCCAGGAATTCAACTTCGGCGACTACGATGGTAAGACGTTTGATGAGCTGCAACCCATGTGGCCACAGTTATCGACATTTTGGGTCGATCCCGCGCATCACACGTTACCCAATGCCGAGCGTTTACAAGATTTCCATGAACGAGTGAGTCAAGGTTGGCTGGAGCTGACTACAAAGATTCAGGATGATACTCTCGTTGTCTGTCATGGTGGGACAATTCGTCTGATCTTGGCGCAAATTCTTAACGTGGATTGGTCAAACCCAGCATGGTACTCAAGCCTTCATATTGGGAATCAATCCATCACCCACATAAAAGTGACCCTATCTGAACAACCAGTTGCACAGATCCAAATGATAGGGAAGCCCCTGTTTTAATACATACTAGGGCGTGATGATCTTTCGAGCTGATTTTTGCAGCAA
>NZ_JBNGCJ010000577.1:0-7247 GCF_049974785.1 Vibrio genomosp. F10 str. 9ZD137 | reverse complement strand
ACCGCTCTTCCGATCTGTCAGCGCAGAGCCAGACGGTACAATATTAACCCCTCTTAGTGCCACAACATTAGTAGACACAACCATAACATTCAATATTGAAGAGGCGCTGCTTAACGTGGGCTATGTTCTGAGTGAGAACTACGATTTGGTCGAACTCACTTTACCCTTCTCAACACCAGGTAGCGTTCAACAAGATCTTATCGATGATAGGGTTTTTGATTATACGCCCGCTCTCGGTTATACAGGAGTGGACAGGATACTTTACTCTTTTGAGGACCCAGCGAACAATTTGGTTCTCATGGGAAGCATAGACATAGCGATTGGGTATCATGCTAATCAAGGTTTTACCGTCGAGTATAATGGTACATTAGATGAACGAGTGAACGTAAATGAGCTCGTCGATATCGATATTAGCCAGTTTGTCTCTTCAGACGATGGCGATGACTACCAGTTGGTTTACGTTAATGTATTCAATGCCATTGCTACGTCAAAGGATCCTGATAATACGGCTAACAAGGCCATCACCTTTAAAGCCAATCGGTCAGGGTATTACTACGTGAGTTTTGCAGTCAGTGATCATAATGGCGCATATGAAATGGGGCTGTTTCGAGTTGAAGTGGTAGACCCAAGTCAGTCGGCACGATGGGATGGAATCCACCTCGGAGTTGACTACTTTACCCCCCCACCTACTGCATTGGATGCTCTAGGTTCAAGCGTACCTTATACGAGCACTGCTCTTGATAGTGGCTATGAACCCGCTATCGAAATGGCGCAATATTCCCTATCCTCAGCCCTGCGTTATTGCGCAAGCCTAGATGGCAACCTAGCTACACCGAAAGAGCTCGACGCATTGAGAGCAGACACCAATGTGAGCCTCGATCATGACTGGCCAACTCAATCGCCTTATCTTGCTTACAATCCGATAGATGATGCCGTGTTGTCATATCAAATGCCAACAGGCCCAATTCTTAATGTGGTGGATAATTCAGCATTTTATGTAACGTGCGTCAAACAAGGCGTGATTGAAGTACTGGCACAATCTGACACCGAAGCAATTGCAAATGGAATCGACACAGCCGTCGTCAGTGTGAAAGTTGTATTAGCTGGTAGTCCAGCTGAAGGTGTCAATGTTTATGCTGAGTCTGATAGCAACGATGTGATGTTTAGTGATCACGCTCTGACGGGATCTGATGGCGTCGCTTCTTTTATTTTAACATCACTTAAGTCAGAAAACGTGCAACTAACCGTGAGCTATAATGGCGTCAAAACTTCTCATACGGTTCAGTTCATTGGCGATGAGAAAACCGCGCAATTAACATCCGAAGCAACACAAAATTTTGCCTTTTACACTTCCCAACTAGGAAATCAGATAACGGCAAGATTAAACGATGAAAATGTAAACCCGGTTGTCGGTTATCAAATCGATTTTACTGTAACCCCAGAGAATCACCCTGATACTTCAGCCCCCGTACTTCCAATAATTAGTAATGAAAACACCGAGACGGATGCCAATGGAGAGCAAAGATTAAGAATCAAGTGGGATCCTAGTTATATAACACCGTCCACCGGCATGACATTCAGTGTTAAGTCCTCCTATTTAACGACAGAAGGTAATCCCATACAGTCACTAAGTAATGTTACGTTCACAGCACCTTTAGTCCCAATCTGTGGCGGTCAACTCAATGATACGAATCCTGAAAACGCCAAAGGAGCCTGTTTGAAGGTAATCAGCAGTAATAATGGACTTTGGTTTACATCCTCACCAAGTCTTGCAGCCCTAACTTTGTTGGAATATGAGAAGCAGAATACCAAAGATAATGAGGGGAGAACTTATGCTTCCATTTACAATTACACAGAATACTCTCAGTTAGGCCCAAGTAATGGGCAATTTGCCAAATTCCGACAAGACGGTGTTAACGTTTTGCCCCCGAATAACAGTGCCGAAGGTCAAGCAGGAAGTGGCGGACAACTCGATCGTTGGTGCCAGCATCTAGCAACAATATACTTTGCAGGGAGAGAGAGCTGGCGTAGACCAACAAAAGATGAATTGTTCACATTCGCCAGTGAAAAAGGAGACTTATTCATAGAGTTCGGATGGCCGGTAGGCTTGTATACCTGGACAAGTACACTGGATGAGTTTGGTTACAATTACTATGTCGTTAATATCCAAGAAGACATAATCAGTTACAATATCCCTGATGCAGACCATCTTGCCTCTTGTGTCTCTGACTGAGGCATTTTAATTTTATCAAGTAGGTACAGACATTAACTGAATATCCAATAGGTGTTAAAGCGTTCGTTTATTGCTCTAACACCGTTTTTCAATAAAGGAATTAAAACTATAACAGTCCTCAGCAATAAGCGAAAGTTTGGAGGGGTTTGACAGGTACGTTTATTCTTATTTAACTTAGCAATGGTCAAACTGGAGTCTAAACTGCCTATTTAATATTTCTCATTATGTAACCATGCAGGAAAGATCTGCACTTTTGACAACTTTTTCCGCAATAGTAATTTCCTCTATTTTTTTTACCGCTTCCCAGGGCATAAGAGGTACGCCGTGAAGATAACCTTGCTGTATGCAGTGGCCATTAACATTGATAGCATGAAGTGCTAAAGAGGTCTTTTCATCGTCAACGCCCTCATATACAACTCGAAAGTTGTTTACTGACTCAAGGACCTTTACGTCATTATCTATTTTCAAACCATCTGTTTTACCAATGAATTTCCAAGTTAGTTTCCTATCTATTTTTATCTCATTAATAGGTAGACTGATAATATTTTCGAGATTGGACAGGTTCGAACCAAAATCGTCTATTGATATTTCAAAGCCTACAGTTCTTAGTTTCAATATACTAGTAGCCAGTTCACTCTGAAAACCATCTTTAATATATTTTTCTTTCAATTCCAATACTATTGTATGTTCAACATCACCTTGTTCATAGAAGTTCAATAGATGATTAACAACGTCTTCGTCCATTAATAAAAATGGATCTATATTTATAGAAAACCGAATCGATTTATCCCGCATACAAAAAAAATGTTCGTAGTCACTTCTGAACCGCTCGATCATTATACTACAGAACCGTTTTTGTTTTCCTATCTCATCGATTTCTGGCAAGAAACTACTAAGAGGAAGCGTTGAACAGTTACCGTCTGTCCATCGGGGTAACACTTCAAAACCAGTAATAGTATTGTTTTTTGATATGACTTGTGGTTGGTACAACAGGTGAATAGGTAACTCTTCCCTAAAAATGTCACATACAATCTCTTTATTGCCTTCTGAACATACTTCATTTTCGGTCAAACAGTTAGCTACCAATTTTCCCATTTGATCTGGCCAAACTGGTTTTACTAACGACGCCACGACATTCAAGTTATACAGTTCAGCGAGCATTCCCGCTGAGCGAACAATCGTATTATCTAACCCAGAAATAATGACCAATTTAGATTTAGCACTATGATTAGCCATCATTCTAATTAAATCGAAACCATCGCCGTTAGGCATCATCAAATCGGTGATAACTAGGTCAAATCCTCCTGCATTAATTTTCAACATTGCATCGTAAGCATTCGTTGCAAGGCAAACCTTTATATTTTTAACCGAACGAATCAATGATTTTTTTATAACTTCCCGTGAAATTTCTACACCATCTACAATCAAAATTGATTTTTTCATTTTTTTGACATCCTATACTTTGATATTATAGACATCCAAGCTCGGTTCTTCTTTATTTCCTTCGAACTTAACTCCATTACTTTAACAATAGTCCCTTTTATATTAACGCTAGTATATTCCAAGCCAATAGAATATAGAATATTAAACATTCTCACATTATTCACATGGATCTTAATAATCTTATTCGGATCGGTACTCTGAATATACTTATAAACGAATCGTCCTAAAGTTGGAATGAACGATGAGTAATGTGTGCTATTACATGAAACTATTAAATCCACTTTCTCATCACCATCAATATCCTCACCAGTGTAATCTAAAATTAGTCTACTGTTAGAGCTCAATAGGTGCCCTATTATTTGCCCATTAACTAGAACAAACATTAGCTCACCTGAATATTGATTTATTATCTTTTCAATCACGGATCTTCTCGTTTTTCCGTTATCCTGCATCAAGACTAGAATCGCATTATTTTCATAGTTGAAAATGACATCTATTAAGTGTAAATAACTACCTATAACCCCAGAGTTGCTTGCGGTTATTAACACGACATCAGGATTAAAAATAGTATTTTCATCCGTATATGCATTAGTGTTTAACTTGCTATAAAGGGCTTTCAGCTCATTGCCATCACTGTTATTGCACCAAAAATCAAATATGTTTATGCCTAGTAATTCGAGTAGTTCGTTCATTCTCTTCAGATGAGGGGTTGTAACCCCCCTTTCCCACCGGCTAAGAGTGACGACATCTAAACTATAAAAATTCTGGCTACTTTTTTGAACCAAATCAACAAATTGAGTTTGAGATATTCCGTTTTTAGTTCTAAATAATCGAAGCGTTTCTGCGAACATTTTAAACCTACCACTATTTATCAATTTTTATATAATTCCATTATCTCCACTTGTCGACTTTACACATTGGCATATAAAAATAACTTAATTTATTAGTGCCTATATGAATAAATTCAATTATATCTAATTCGACCACATCCATTGACAGAGCTAGATCAGATTAAAAAAACCTATTTTCACTCTCTGATTTGATTAATGAAACACTGTGTTTATAGTCATCAATAGTACTATTCTTGACAAGGTAAGTGAGGGATAACGAGCTTATTACCATTAGAGTGTTAAGTAGCACTGTTTTTTACCATCGCATACTCTTCAGAAGTGAGATTGTAGACCAGATATATGAATAAATTATTTTACCATTATTTATTTTGCATAATGCCTATGGTGGCACTAGGCTTTTTATATACATTTGCAAAAGGAATATTGCTATGCATTACATTACAATAATGACCGGGGCGATATTATTTTTATCGTTTAGTTCAGTAGCGGGCAGTGTCAGTCTTCGCTGGGTGGGTAAGGTCCCAACCTTAAGTTGTGCTGAGGCCCCCCTTTCCAATCAGATAGATTTCGTTACACTAAAAAATAAATGCCCTAGTGAATTTGTAAAAAAGGCAGTTCAATCGGAGCCAAAAAACATAAAGATGTTCGTTTCATTCAATCTCTGATGATCTGTTTATTCGGTACTATCTAGTAACAATACCTACTGTGGAAGTGACATAAGCAAAATAAAGCAGTAAAGATATAAAGTGCTCTAGATAAAGACTGATGTTCCATTAAAATATTGATGATTATTTAATACTTTAATGGGACATACTTATGATAGTGGAATTGAATCATGGGACGCTTAAGATCAATGTGTACAGCGGCCATCTTAACCAGAGTGCCAAGTATACGACGTCAATAGAAGCTCAACTTAACCAAAGTGAGTATCTACTGTTATCAACTTTGTTTGCTAACATGGGTCAACACATGACAAAGCAACAACTTAAACTTGCTGGCTGGCCTAATACAGTGGTATGCGACAACTCGCTTAACATGTCAATAATGACATTGAGAAACAAACTCTATGAATTAGGCGATTTTTGGGAAATCCATACAATCTATCGGCTTGGTTACAGTTTAAATATTCATAGTGATTACAAGAAAGTAAATATTGAAACCAACCTATTTTTAGGTACTTCCGCCAAAGAAATTAACCCCAGTGTCGTTAGTTTGTTGACCATTTAACCATTTTAGTTTGCTTCAAATAAAATCATGCTTTACAAAGAAGCCTTGTGTAGGATGAGTCGAATCCTACGTTGTCCATACCTCTGAGTAGATGCCTCTAAATAGCAAACGAATAAGAAGTTAATGAGGTAAACAGTTCTAAATTCTAGCGTAGCTAAGACTTAGTTTTTAGTTTGGTAATCAAACTCAAGAATAGTCACTTCCACACGACGGTTTGACGAACGTCCAATCTGTGTTGCGTTGGTCGCCACGGGGTTATTTTCACCTGATCCTATGATCAAGATCTGGTTTACATCAACACCCAGTGCTATTAACTCATTAGCGACTGAATCCGCGCGTTGTTCAGAAATTAACTGATTATACCGTTGTGATCCTGTTGAGTCTGTATGCCCGACTAATCTCACCTTGGCTTGTTTGTATGAATTTAGAATATTAGATATTTCAACAAGACTATGTTTGATTTCTTCGGTTAATATTGCGCTATCAGATTTAAAGTTATTTGCGTTCAAACTGTATGTTTTGAACGTTTCCTTAGTAATAATACGACGCGTCGGTATGATTGGCTCAGAAGCCTTATCAATAGTTTTACTTGGTTTATGCTGTACAGAAATATATTGTGAAGCTTCATGTTTCCCGCCAAAGTTATACACTAGTCCGAGGGTTAAAGAATTTCCTGACGGAACAAAGGCATCATGATTAATATGACTTAAATGTTGGTATTCTATTCGAACCGAGATATTGTCGTTTGAAAGGACTTCTAATCCTGCCGCCCCTAGATAAGAATAATCGTCTTCTTTACCATAGTGAACAATCCCCACTCCTAACTTCGTGTATAAAAAAAACAAGTCAGAAATAGCGAGGTTCAATTTCGGTGCCACTGTGTACGCCACCATTCTCTGTTGAGGTAGATCGGATGTCGATAACTTCCCTAGCTCATCATACCCAACTTCAATTGAAAGCGTTTCCCACACGTCATAACCTATGATCATACCGAAAGCTTTATCTTCATCGTTGCAGTTTGATATTGATAAACATGTTTGGTTCAACCATGATTTACCCGCTTTAGCACCGATGTAGGTGTTAGATAAGGCACTACTTGATACGCTCAAGAATGTACTTGTTATCACTATGGCGACTATCCTATTTTTCATGTTTCATTCTTCCTTTATACCGCTTTGGGCATGATAAAAATACGTGCAATGGGATGTCATAGCTGACGGGCCAACTCATTGAGCGAACCACACCATGATTGATAAAAGCGAATTTAGTGATCGATTGCATTTGTCATTTCTAGATAGCACATCGACGTCGGTTAGCTTAGAACCAGCACCTTGATTTACTGACACCTTCTTTGATAAATCGGTTTTATCATTAGCGCGAAAGCCGGTTGACACCAATAGGTATTGCGCACTGATGCTATAATTTTGCAGGGATGGCATTGAGCTCTCTAATACTTGGTCCGTTTCTTTATCTCCGCCCCCCAAGCCTATGGC
>NZ_JBNGCJ010000576.1:0-203 GCF_049974785.1 Vibrio genomosp. F10 str. 9ZD137 | reverse complement strand
CGTTGCGAATTGTCGAGATAGCGCACGTGTGTTTTAACGTGTTGAGCAAGAAGATGGCGCCAAATACAATCCAAAGCACAGAGACGGTAATGCCAAGCCCTTGAAACACAGAAGCGAGAACTCGTGTTGTCGACATATCCCATATAAAGAGGGCAATAATAACGGTTAGCCCGAACGCGACAGGCAAGATCGGAAGAGCGGTT
>NZ_JBNGCJ010000575.1:0-1037 GCF_049974785.1 Vibrio genomosp. F10 str. 9ZD137 | reverse complement strand
CGGTGGAACTGATGGACGGCCGCGCCTTACGATCGGTTGCCAACAACGCAGGTTTACCAGACTTCATCAAAACACTCGACATAGAAGCCGCTGCAATACTGGTCGAGTCACACGCCAGCGATGATGACGCACTCACTCAGCAGTGCCAACAGGTCATGGCAGCTCTTAGTGGATTTTCCATCATTGAATCGGTTCCCTTTACTTCGGATTCAAAAACCGTGGCGACTTTATGGGGCATTCGTAAAGGTATGTTCCCTGCGGTTGGCGCAGTGCGCGAAGTGGGCACCACAGTGATCATTGAAGATGTGGCTTTTCCCATCGAGCATTTAGCCAACGGAGTGAGAGATCTGCAATCGCTGTTTGAAAAATATCGATACGATGAAGCGATCATTTTTGGTCATGCTCTGGAAGGCAACCTTCACTTTGTTTTCACCCAGGGATTTGATAGCCAAGAAGAAATTGATCGCTACGGCGGATTTATGGACGATGTGGCCGATTTAGTCGCCGTGAAGTATCAAGGATCACTGAAAGCAGAGCACGGCACTGGGCGAAATATGGCACCTTACGTCGAGCTTGAATGGGGAAAAGATGGCTATGCGTTAATGCAAAAGATTAAGCGCCTATTTGATCCACAAGGTCTGTTTAATCCAGGGGTTATCATTAATGACAACCCTCATTCCCATCTCGAAGATTTGAAACCCATGCCCGCAGCCGATGAGTTGGTTGATCGATGTATTGAGTGTGGATTTTGTGAACCCGTGTGTCCATCGCGCACGCTGACCCTCTCTCCTCGGCAGCGCATTGTTCTATACCGTGAACTCCAGCGCCGCAAAAACGCGGGGGAAACCGTTCAAGCGAGCGAACTGGAGCAAGTCTTTGAATATCAGGGGCTTGATACTTGCGCCGCGACTGGGCTTTGTGCTGATCGTTGCCCCGTTGGCATCAACACTGGTGATCTGGTCAAAAAGCTTCGCTCCGTGAAATATCAACGGCTCACACCCATTGTAAAATGGACAGCTCAAGATCGGAAGAGCGGT
>NZ_JBNGCJ010000574.1:0-5410 GCF_049974785.1 Vibrio genomosp. F10 str. 9ZD137 | reverse complement strand
GCGGTTAAGCGTGTTCCTTGGTACACCAGAGCGTCACTGGCTCCACGATCTATCCCTTCGACAGACGACATCTTGAGTTGGCAAGGTGCGTCGTAACAAGCGTGGCAAACCACGCAGCGGTTATCAATGATGGGTCTGACTTCATTGAGGAAAAAATCAGCCTGTGCGGACTCGTGGCTAACTGTCCGTTGCTGAACACTCGCTTTACCGAATAGCTCATCGTAGTTCAGCCCTGCGTAAGTTGCACAACCTGAGAAAATGACGACAAAACTTAAGAAAAGGAACTTCCTAAAATTCATGTTGTTACCGAAAGAGATTAAAACTATCTATGATTATACAACAAAAAATAGCTGGGTTTAATGAAGCAACTTGACTCTATACAGCGTGAGTTACCCAACGTTGCTCAAGTCACTCTCGTCATGGAAATAGCCATGGAAATTTGATCATAAAAATCTAGCCATGGGTCATAACGATCAAGCAATAACTATTAAGCCATATGTATTAAGCCATATGTATTAAGTATAGCAAGATGAACACGTAGCGAGGGTATAGAAAGGAAGAGTTGAAAGCGGATAGAAAATGACCCAACACAAGGTCGGGCCATTTCAAATAGTGAGGTATCAATAACGATTATGCGCTTACCGCTTGTAATTGGTCTGCAGACACTTCTTTCACAGGTTTAGTAACAAATGCTAGAACAATACAAACAGCCATCATTGCAGCAGAAATCGTATAAGCTAGACTGTAACCACCGTTATGAGACATAGAATACCCCACAACAGCAACGCCTAGTGCACCACCAATTCCCCATGCTGTGTAGAGCACGCCGTAGTTGGTACCGTAGTTTTTTAGGCCGTAATATTCCGCAGTCAGTGATGGGAAGACTGCGAGCAATGTGCCGTAGCCAACCGCGGCAATAGCGGTACCAATAATGAGTGTAAATTCAGAATCGAATGTCGCGAACAACACCATATTGATGCCTTGCAGGATAAAGGCAAGAAGAAGGGTACGAACACCCCCAATTTTGTCTGACAACATACCAGCGCCAACACGACCTGCAGAGTTAAATACAGCAAGAATAGACGCTAAGTAAACCGCATTTGGTAGATTTGCCTGAACACTTGCAATGTTAGTAATGTTACCAATCACCATCAAGCCCACTGATGCTGCAAACGCATACATCACCCAAAGTGAATAAAACTGAGGGGTTTTCAGCATTGTCTTCCAGTTGATGTCAGCCGCTTTTTTAACAACGATTGGAGCTTGGCCTGCTTTTACTTTTGGCTCTGCTGGTACGTAGTCTTCATCAGGGTTATTGATGGTACATGCTAATGGAACGGCAATGAGTAAAACGCCTGTTCCGAGAATCATGAATGCCGTGTTAATACCTAGGTCGGTAATAAGCATTGATGTGAGCGGGGCTAAGTAGATAGCAGCAAGACCAAATCCCGCGGCAATTAAGCCGTTAACCATGCCTTTTTTCGATGGGTGAAACCACTTCATGGCTGAAGGAGACAAACACGCATAGCCGAAACCAATGCCTGCCCCGGTAATGACACCAAAGGTGATATTAAGCATGAGTACCGAATGAACAAAACCAGAGGCAATCATGCCAAGGCCAGTCAGCAAGGTACCTAAGATGAGGATCTTACGTGGCCCCATGCGATCTTGAAGAATACCGGCGACTAGAAGGCAGATAGAAAAAGTGATGGTAGCCGTAGCGTATGGAGAAGAAGCATCCGCCGCGCTCCAACCAAAGTCAGTAACCAGTGCTTTATTAAATACACTCCAAGCATACAGGATGCCAAGACAAAGGTTGATACAGAATCCCGCTAGTAGGATACGCATAGCTTTATCGATCTTGCTCATTATTTATTCCAGTGTTGCCTCGACGTATCGAGGAAGTGATTAAAGGTATTTCTTCAAAATTAGTTTGCGTTTATCAACAATTAACGCAAAGAGCGCGGATTATAACCAATATAAATGTGATTGGAATCTCTTTTTTTACCAAATAATCATTTAATTTCAATGTGTTAAATAATTGAAGCAGTTGTTAAAACTATGTGTTCGGTATGAGTGTTGTCAAGACTGATGCAATGAATCATTTGTAGAATTAACACTTTGTTTTATCGTGGATTTATTATAATTTGATGGATGGCAAAATCAGTATAAATAATATTGATGCAAGTGGGTAATGAAGCCTCAGTTAATTTATTCTTTGTGATCTTGCTATAAAGAGTTGCAAGGTTAGGCTTTCTCGACTCTGCGTTAATGTTTATGCTCATGTGAGTGTCGATATCCCCAATTAAACCATAAAATACGGTCTATCTAGTTTCCCGAAATAGTAAATAGAGGTTCTCATGCTTGATTCAACAGTAAGTGCTTTAGTGGTTCAGGGTGGCGGTCAAAAAGGCGCCTTCGCGGCAGGTGTTTTGGATCAATTTAAGCGACAAGAGTATGACCCGTTTTCTCTCTATTTGGGTACGTCCGCTGGGGCGTTAAACATCGCGGCATTCATCGCTGGTCAAACGGGTTTGGCACTCGACTTTATAATGAACTACACCACGAATCAGCGTTTTTTTGATTTCAATAAGTTTGTGAATAAACAGCAGCCGATGGATCTGGATTGGGCGTTTCAATTTGTGGAAAGTGGGGAGTTTCCATTAGACATAAAAAAAGGAAAAGAGAAACTAGAACAACTTCATCTTGGTCGTAAAAGAGAAGCGCTGGCCTGTGTGACACACGTTGAAGAGCTTAAAGATTATTACTACCCGATTTTTGAAGACAATTGGTTTGATATTTTACGTGCAACCAGTGCGATTCCCGTTCTCTATTTTGATGACATTGAATTTGATGGTGCAACTTGGGTTGATGGGGGCGTGACATCAACGATTCCTGTACATGAAGCGTATCGACGTGGCGCAACAGAACTGGTCGTTATCACCACTGAACCTATTATGAATGAAACGCCATTTGTTAATGAGCAGCAGCTTGCCAATGAAAAGCTACTTGTTAACGAAAAGCTACTTGTTAACGAAAAGCCGTTGGCTAACGAAAATCAATCGCAGCCCAAACCGCCTTCCCAATTTTCTCTTGGCATAGAAAGCGGCTTTGATCAGTTTGTTGAAAAGTATGGCTTAGTTGGGCATGTGTCTCGTTTGAATGAGTTTCATCAGCAGTTTTCTCAAGCGGTTGAACGGGTAAAGTCAAATTACCCTTCATTAGCGGTCCCCTCATTAACCATGCCTTCATTATCTACTCCTTCATTATTAAGAAAGTCAGGCAATATTAATTGGGTGCCAGAAGTAGAAAAGCTGGCTAATTTGCTGAAAGAGCAATCGAAGAAAGGGCATTTTCCAGGAGGCAGTTCAAAGAAAATGGAGATGTTAGTCTCCCATTATCTTAACCATGAATCGGTCAAAGAGTTCATGAATAGGCCTCCTGAAGGTATCGTCATACATGAAATATCACCGGCAACCCCACTTTCAAGTCGAGGCCTACTCAGTGGGAAAGATGATATTCTCAGTGACTACCAGCAAGGCTTGCTGGCAGGGAAAGAGTTCATTATCAATCAACGTAGCCAAATAGAATCTCGGTGCTCGACTTCGTTATAAGCTGACGCAGTAGCGAGTTGTTTGTCAGCGAGTTAACTATTAGTGAGTTAGCTATTGGTTAGCCAGATAAGTCACTATAAAATAATTACTTGTAAGAATGGTGTGACGGGAATGTTTCATAAAAGCAGCGATAACGATGTTATATTTAGCTCAATACAGCTATATTGGCCTATTGGTTAAATATAGGAGTTAAAGGATGAAACTCTCGATATCAGGGAAGTTGCAGCTTAGTTTTCTGCTACTAGCAGTACTTTTTATCGCATCCGCATTTTTTGCATACCGTAGCGTAACCGTTGTTGAAGCTCAGACACATTCACTTCTTCAGTCCGATTTACCGACTGTAGACACCAGTCGTTCACTGCAACAATCCGTTCAAGCAACGCTCTCGACGGTTCGCGCCTTTATGCTACTGGGCGATAACGAACAGGTTGGCGCAGAGCAATTGGACACATTAAATCAAATAATAGCGTCTACCGATGAACGATTACCCACTCTCGAAGTGTTGATCTCGGAGGAAGAGTTTGCTCAGATAAGTGGTCAATGGATCCAACTAAAGGGCTTAGTCACAGAGATCACCGATCTTAGCCACAGTGATGAAAACCTTCCGGCTCATAGCTTATTCATTAACGAAGCTGCGCCTATCGCTGAAGTGGCACTTGATCAAATTCAAGGTTTGATTAATGAAGAATCATCAAATAAGGAAGGCGAAGAACGAAAACGCCTGTTTAAACTATACGCGGATAGCTATACCTCCCTTTCAAACGCGTTGGCTTCAATGCGAGACTTTTTGCTGTATGGGAAACAAGATCATCTCAATAAGTACGCTGATTTTATTAACGTTCATGAAAAATCCGTTGCAGAGATCGAATCTAAAAAGGAGCTGCTAGACAGTAGCGACATCGTCCTTTGGACGTTGTTTAATGAAATGCAGCAACTTTATTTCCCATTGGTACAAGAAGTCGTTGAACTGCGAAAGTCCGCGGGATGGAACCGAGCAAATCAAAAAATGGCGGATGAGCTTATCCCAGCCGCGCGAACACTTGAAGTATCGCTCGAAAACCTCGTTGTAACCCAACAGCAGCAAGCGGATAAAACAGGCCAAGAGATATTTAGTGCTATTTCTAGCGTGATTGGACTACTGATCTCAGCAGGATTAATAGCGCTTGTTGCAGCTTTTACCATTTCACATTTTATGGGGCGTAATATCGGTCGGCGAATTAGTCGTATCTCTCAACGCGCTCAATTAATAGCGAGTGGCGATGTATCACAACCGGCCCTTGATGTTGAAGGCAACGATGAATTGGCCAGTTTAACCGACTCTATTAATCGAATGAATCAATCGTTAGCTGGCATTGTTCAAGGTGTGACAGACAAAGCTCATCAAGTTGATGACAGCATTTCAGGCTTACTGACAGCCAATCAACAGACGCTCAGTCAGGTTTCTGGGCAAAAAGAGGACATTCATCAAATCGTTCAGCAATTGGATGACGTGGCCCAATCGGCACAAACCACGGTTCATCATGCGGATCAATCGATGAAAACACTGGCCCAGTCGAGCGAGCTAATCAGCCAGGGTTCAGAGGCATTGGGCGAAAATAAACAAACGGTCGAAAAGCTATATTCAACCATTGAACAAGCCAGTGCCGAGGTGACGACGCTTAGTCGTGAAAGCGAAGCGATTGGTAGGGTGACGGAAGTTATTGAAGGTCTTGCACAGCAAACGAACCTACTCGCATTAAACGCCGCAATAGAAGCTGCTCGAGCGGGAGAGCAGGGGCGAGGCTTTGCGGTTGTCG
>NZ_JBNGCJ010000573.1:0-4343 GCF_049974785.1 Vibrio genomosp. F10 str. 9ZD137 | reverse complement strand
ACCGCTCTTCCGATCTGAAGCTGCTGCTGAGCAAACTGAATTTGACGTAATTCTAGCTTCTGCTGGCGCAAACAAAGTACAAGTAATCAAAGCTGTACGTGGCGCTACAGGTCTAGGCCTTAAAGAAGCTAAGGGTCTAGTAGACTCAGCTCCTGCTGCACTTAAAGAAGGTGTTGACAAAGCTGAAGCTGAAGCGCTTAAAGCGACTTTAGAAGAAGTTGGTGCAACTGTTGAAATTAAGTAATTATTACTTAATTTCTTAGCCGCAAGGCTAATGGCTGGTGGTTTATTAACCACCGGCCTTTTTGCGCTGTAGGGTACTGGTGAATTTTCCCGCTGTTTAACCACTACTACCCATGCAAAAAACATTGCTGATTAAAGTAGCAATGTCACTACAGTAAACAGTTGTTAGTCACTGCCCCATTCTTAGAATGCCTTGGGCAGTTTGGGTCACTTATCAGCGAGCTGAGGAACCCCATGGTTTACTCCTATACCGAGAAAAAACGCATCCGTAAGGATTTTGGTACTCGTCCACAAGTTTTGGACATTCCATACCTGTTATCGATCCAGCTCGATTCGTTCGACAAATTTATCGAACAGGATCCTGAAGGGCAATACGGTCTTGAAGCTGCTTTCCGTTCTGTTTTTCCAATTCAGAGCTATAACGGCAATTCAGAGCTGCAATACGTTAGCTACCGTCTTGGTGAGCCTGTATTTGATGTTAAAGAATGTCAAATCCGCGGCGTAACTTATTCAAAACCGCTACGCGTTAAACTGCGCCTAGTCATCTTTGATAGAGACGCGCCAGCAGGTACCGTAAAAGATATTAAAGAACAAGAAGTCTACATGGGCGAAATTCCGCTTATGACAGACAATGGTACCTTCGTTATCAATGGTACCGAGAGGGTTATCGTATCCCAGCTGCACCGAAGCCCAGGCGTGTTCTTCGACAGCGATAAGGGTAAAACCCACTCATCGGGTAAAGTTCTATATAACGCACGTGTAATTCCTTACCGTGGCTCATGGTTAGACTTTGAGTTCGATCCTAAGGATAACTTATACGTACGTATAGACCGCCGTCGTAAGCTACCTGCTTCGATCATTCTTCGCGCACTTGGTAAAACAACAGAAGAGATCTTGGATCTATTCTTTGAAAAAGTGAACTTTGAAGTAAAAGACAAAACTCTATTAATGGAGTTAGTTCCTGATCGTCTACGCGGTGAAACTGCGTCATTCGACATTGAAGCGAACGGTAAAACTTACGTTGAGACAGGTCGTCGTGTGACAGCACGTCACATTCGTCAACTTGAAAAAGATGGCGTTGAGCACATCGAAGTACCAGTAGAGTACATCGTTGGCAAGGTTGCATCGAAAGATTATATCAACGAAGCAACTGGCGAGATCATCGTTGGTGCAAACCATGAGATCAGCCTAGAAGCTCTAGCAAATTTATCTCAAGCGGGTCACAAAGCGCTAGAAGTTCTATTTACGAACGATCTAGACCACGGTCCATTCATGTCTGAAACATTGCGCATCGACAGTACTGTTGATCGCCTTTCAGCGTTGGTAGAAATCTACCGCATGATGCGCCCTGGTGAGCCGCCAACAAAAGACGCAGCAGAAACATTGTTCCAAAGCTTGTTCTTCAATGAAGATCGTTACGACCTATCTACAGTTGGCCGTATGAAATTCAACAGCTCAATTGAGCGTGAAGATGCCGGTGAACAAGGTACACTAGATGAAACTGACATCATTGCGGTGATGAACAGATTGATCGAGATCCGTAACGGTAAAGGCGAAGTGGACGATATCGACCATCTTGGTAACCGTCGTATCCGTAGCGTAGGCGAAATGGCTGAAAACCAATTCCGAGTTGGTTTAGTTCGTGTAGAACGTGCTGTTAAAGAACGCCTAAGCCTTGGTGATCTTGATGCAATTATGCCTCAGGACCTTATCAACGCTAAGCCGATCTCAGCTGCAGTTAAAGAATTCTTTGGCTCTTCACAGTTGTCCCAGTTTATGGACCAAAACAACCCATTGTCAGAAGTAACGCACAAGCGTCGTATTTCTGCTTTAGGTCCTGGTGGTCTGACTCGTGAGCGTGCTGGCTTCGAAGTTCGTGACGTTCACGTTACGCACTACGGTCGTCTATGTCCGATCGAAACGCCTGAAGGTCCAAACATCGGTTTGATTAACTCTCTATCAGCATTCGCACGTTGTAACGAGTTCGGTTTCCTTGAGACTCCGTACCGTCGTGTTGTTGATGGCGTAGTGACTGAAGATGTTGATTACCTTTCTGCTATTCAAGAAGGTCAATTTGTTATCGCTCAGGCGAATACACTATTGACAGAAGAGTCGACTTTCTCTGAAGAGCTGATCACGGCTCGTCAGAAAGGTGAATCTGGTCTTCACCCACGTGAACATGTTAATTACATGGACGTTGCAACAAACCAAGTTGTATCTATCGCTGCTTCGCTTATCCCGTTCCTAGAACACGATGATGCGAACCGTGCATTGATGGGTGCGAACATGCAACGTCAAGCTGTTCCAACTCTTAGAGCTGATAAGCCTTTAGTTGGTACGGGTATCGAACGTAACATCGCAGTTGACTCTGGTGTTACAGCGGTAGCAAAACGTGGTGGACAAGTACAATCGGTTGATGCATCTCGTATCGTTGTTAAGGTTAATGAAGATGAATTGATTCCTGGTGAAGCGGGCATCGATATCTACAACCTAACAAAATACACGCGTTCAAACCAAAACACATGTATTAACCAACGCCCAACCGTTATGCCAGGTGAGCCTGTTGCACGCGGTGACGTACTTGCTGATGGTCCTTCAACTGACCTTGGTGAGCTAGCGCTTGGCCAAAACATGCGTATCGCATTTATGCCTTGGAATGGTTACAACTTCGAAGACTCGATCTTAGTATCTGAGCGCGTAGTTCAAGAAGACCGTTTCACGACGATTCACATCCAAGAACTGTCTTGTGTGGCTCGTGATACTAAGCTGGGTTCTGAAGAGATCACAGCTGATATTCCAAACGTAGGTGAATCTGCTCTGTCTAAACTAGACGAGTCAGGTATCGTTTACATCGGTGCTGAAGTGAAGGGTGGCGACATCCTAGTTGGTAAAGTAACCCCTAAAGGTGAAACTCAACTGACGCCTGAAGAGAAACTGCTACGTGCAATCTTCGGTGAAAAAGCATCTGATGTTAAAGACACATCACTGCGTGTACCAAACTCTGTTTCAGGGACTATCATCGACGTTCAAGTCTTTACTCGCGATGGCGTAGAAAAAGACAAGCGTGCGCTTGAAATTGAACAGATGCAGCTGAAAGAAGCGAAGAAAGACCTAACTGAAGAGTTCCAAATTCTTGAAGGTGGTCTACTTGCTCGTGTTCGTGCTGTTCTCATCAATGGTGGTTACTCTGAAGCTAAGCTTGACTCTATTGGTCGCAAGCAATGGCTAGAGCAAACGATTGAAGACGATGCGCTTCAGTCACAGCTAGAGCAACTTGCTGAGCAATGGGATGAGCTAAAAGCAGATTTCGATAAGAAGTTTGAAACTAAGCGTCGTAAAATCACTCAAGGTGATGACCTGGCACCTGGTGTACTTAAGATTGTTAAAGTATACCTAGCTGTTAAGCGTCGTATCCAACCGGGTGATAAGATGGCCGGTCGTCACGGTAACAAAGGTGTAATCTCTAAGATTAACCCTGTTGAAGACATGCCATACGATGAAACAGGTCAACCTGTCGATATCGTACTGAACCCGCTGGGTGTACCATCGCGTATGAACATCGGTCAGATCTTAGAAGTACACTTAGGTCTAGCTGCGAAAGGCATCGGTGACAAACTGAACAAGATGCTGAAGGAACAACAAGAGCTGCATAAGTTCCGTAACTTCCTTCAGAAGGTTTACGATCTGGGTGATACACGTCAGAAAGTAGACATTGCTGAATTGTCAGACGATCAAGTTCGTACGTTGGTTAAGAACCTACGTGGTGGTCTACCGATTGCTACGCCAGTATTCGATGGTGCTTCAGAGTCGTTGATTAAAGAACTATTAAAACTGGGTGATCTGCCAGAATCTGGTCAGCTTACGTTGTTTGATGGTCGTACTGGTGATGCGTTTGAGCGTCCTGTAACTGTTGGTTACATGTACATGCTGAAATTGAACCACTTAGTCGATGACAAGATGCACGCTCGTTCAACGGGTTCTTACAGCCTAGTAACTCAGCAACCACTTGGTGGTAAAGCTCAGTTCGGTGGTCAGCGTTTCGGTGAGATGGAAGTATGGGCACTAGAAGCATACGGTGCTGCTTACACGCTTCAAGAAAT
>NZ_JBNGCJ010000572.1:0-500 GCF_049974785.1 Vibrio genomosp. F10 str. 9ZD137 | reverse complement strand
GAATCCGTCTTGAAGCGTTTGTTATGCCTCTGACTCACGGTAAACATCTGGATGCCAAATTTGCATTAGTATCTCTGGATTTTCAATTGGTTGGAAACCGTATTGAGCATACAAACCATGCGCATCTCTTGTTGCCAATACCACACGCCTTAAACCTTGGAGGTCTGGGTGTGACACTATGCTTTCTACAAGCCACTTGCTCAAACCTTTACCTCGGTGATTCTCTACTATGAATACATCAGCAAGGTAAGCAAACGTTGCTTTGTCTGTTATCAGTCGAGCAAAGCCTACTTGAGAATCATGGCTGTCATAGACACCAAAGCAAAAGGAATTTGAAATGGCTTTTTCTAGAGTGTGCTTTGGTATTCCCGACGCCCAGTAACTTTCTGAAATAAATCTGTAAATCACCTCAAAGTTGAGGTGATTTTTATCCGTGCTAATTCTGTATCCTTGCACCATTTTTCCTCCTTGAGGCATAACGCTCTGCTAAGCGGAAAATA
>NZ_JBNGCJ010000571.1:0-319 GCF_049974785.1 Vibrio genomosp. F10 str. 9ZD137 | reverse complement strand
TTGAACGGTACCTAGAATTTCTACGCGCTTGATAGAATCGATACCAAGATCTGCTTCCATATCCATAGCTAGATCAAGCATCTCAACTGGGTAGCCAGTTTTCTCAGCAACCACTTCTAGCATTGTCTTTTGAACCGTCGCTGCGTCAAGTCCATCTGTTGGTGCTACCTGAACTGACTGAGTCGCTACCTGAGGTGCAGCAACAGATACAGTTGCTAGTTTGCTATTCATGTAATGGACGATTTCACCTAGTGTACGACACTCTGCTAGGTCTTCTGGATTAAGTTCTGGAAGAGTTGGTAGCTCATCTTGAACGGTA
>NZ_JBNGCJ010000570.1:0-5313 GCF_049974785.1 Vibrio genomosp. F10 str. 9ZD137 | reverse complement strand
TATCAGGCAGCCGAAATTCAGAGGCGTTAGATTCATCGGTATAGCTATATTTACCCTGTTTTTGATACACACTCGCCCCCGGCTGAAACAACTGAAACATACTGCCCTGGATAACTTGGTCTTCAGAACCTTTATCGATAATAACCACCTGATTTCTTACCGAGTACTGACTGCCATTAAGCGCCCCTAAAATCTTCGCCATCGTCTCATCAGGGGCGGGGAGCGGATAAAAAGTGGTTGATAAGCCGTTACTCTCGACCGTAATATCAGGAAGTGCAATATCATTGAGCCAAATTTCATTGGCCTGAGTGAGCACCTTCAATTGGGTTAAATCTTCTTCTTGTTGCTTTTCACGTTGTGCGCTGGCGATGCGTTGCAGCGCCACCATGGTTTGATTGTCACGCTTAAATTCACTCGCAACCCGATAGATCCCCCAATGGCGTTCATTTGTGGTCCGAGAAATAAACAACGCGTCCTCAGACGTTAAGAATTTCTTACCACCACTCGATCCTAAGACTTTACTACCTAAACGGAGCGTCTCTAGGCTCACGAGTCGATCAGATTGCAAATAAGGGACAACCAGGCTCTCTTTAAGTGTAGGAACGGCTTGTTTATCCAACACCCTAACCTTGGGGCTCATTTTTACCATAGGTTTTAAGCTTAAGACTGGCTGACCATTTAGCCAAACTAAGGTGAGCTTATCTCCAGGATAAATTAAATGAGGGTTATCTATTTCAGGGTTATTTCTCCACAATTTGGGCCAGAGCCATGGGCTGTTCAAATACAGGGCAGAGATATCCCAAAGCGTATCGCCTTTGACAACCGTATAAGTCTTAGGCGCGCCCTCTTTTAGCGTTAATGGTGCACTTTTGCTTGCAAAAACAGACCAAGAAACGAACATTAGAATTGAAAAAGAAAGCATAAGAAACCAATGATTAATGCGCGGCATAGCCTCATTCCTTTAGTCTTAAAAGTAATCAATAATTCGATTATTCACGTTTGGATGCTGTCATTTAGGGTCTAAAATGTCTAGAATTGACCCAACCACCTTTAGGCCGATTCGGCACAGTTCAACATTTAGAGTGTATATGTCTGTATTACAAGTATTAACGTTCCCCGATGACCGCTTACGCACTGTCGCTAAGCCAGTAGAAAAGGTAACACCTGAAATTCAAAAACTCGTCGATGACATGATTGAAACCATGTACGAAGAAGAAGGTATTGGCCTCGCTGCGACACAAGTTGATTTTCACCAACGTATTGTCGTGATTGATGTTTCTGACACACGCGATCAACCCATGGTTCTTATCAACCCAGAGATCACTGAAAAACGCGGTGAAGATGGCATTGAAGAAGGTTGTTTGTCGGTTCCTGGTTCACGTGCTTTAGTGTCACGCGCGGCAGAAGTTTCAGTAAAAGCGCTCAACCGCGATGGTGAAGAATTTACCTTTGAAGCCGATGACTTACTGGCTATCTGTGTCCAACACGAATTGGATCACCTCAAGGGGAAACTCTTTGTCGATTACCTATCTCCTTTAAAGCGCAAGCGTATCCAAGATAAGCTGGCAAAAATTAAACGCTTTAACGAAAAGCAAGCGAACCGATAATAACGGCCTAGCAACAAACACAGCTAAACCGGCTATTGATGACAAGATGTTATTAATAGCTAGAGACCATCATTAAAAAAGGAAGCCTACCTTGAGCCAGTCTTTGAGAATTGTCTTTGCAGGTACTCCAGATTTCGCCGCCCGTCACTTGGCGGCGTTGTTGTCTTCGGTACATGAAGTCATTGCTGTTTATACTCCGCCAGATCGCCCAGCAGGACGCGGTAAAAAACTGACTGCGAGCCCTGTAAAAAACATGGCATTAGAAAACAACATTCCTGTTTATCAGCCAGAAAACTTTAAGTCTGATGAAGCAAAGCAGCAATTAGCAGAATTAGATGCCGATATCATGGTCGTTGTAGCGTATGGGTTACTGCTACCTCAAGCGGTTCTTGATACACCAAAGCTCGGCTGCATCAATGTTCATGGTTCAATTCTTCCACGCTGGCGCGGCGCGGCTCCCATTCAACGTTCAATTTGGGCGGGGGATAAAGAGACAGGCGTGACCATCATGCAGATGGACAAAGGGCTCGATACGGGCGACATGCTTAAGATCGCCACCTTACCGATTGAAGCCAATGATACCAGTGCTTCGATGTACGAGAAACTGGCAGAATTAGGCCCTGATGCTTTGGTCGATTGCCTTGCTGATATTGCTTCTGGCACGGCTGTAGCGGAAAAGCAAAATGATGATCTAGCAAACTACGCGAAAAAGCTCAGTAAAGAAGAAGCGAAAATCAACTGGGAAGACGACGCTGAGCACATTGAACGCTGCGTACGTGCATTTAACCCAGGGCCAATGAGTCACTTTGCCGTCGCTGACAACAACATCAAAGTGTGGCAAAGCCGAGTTGATGAAACACCATGTGACCAACCCGCAGGGACGATCATTCAAGCCGATAAAACGGGCATCTACGTGGCGACGGGCAATCAGGTTCTTATCCTAAGCCAACTGCAAGTCCCGGGTAAAAAAGCCATGCCAGTACAAGATATCCTCAACGCCCGTGCAAGCTGGTTTGAGGTGGGTACGGTGCTCAGCTAGTCTCGATTTCTATCGGATATGTCGACCTAATAAAGCACAACCAAAGCAACTCCCCGACTTAGCAAACGTTAAGTCGGTACATTTTAGGAAGCCGAGACGCCTCCACTAATTTAAGGTATTCACAATGAATGTTCGCGCAGCCGCAGCTAACGTACTTTTTCAAGTCGTCGACAAAGGTCATTCTCTTTCTCACGCTTTACCCGCCGCTCAAAAAACAATCCGCCCAAGAGACCACGCCCTGCTGCAAGAGATTTGCTACGGTTCATTGCGTTATTTACCGCGCTTAGAGTCCATTGCTAACGAACTGATGGAAAACTCACTCAAAGGCAAAAAGCGTGTTTTTCACCATCTAATTCTAGTGGGCATCTACCAGCTTGGCTTTATGCGTATTCCTTCTCACGCCGCGGTAGGCGAAACCGTTGAAGCCACCAATACACTGCGAGGCCCAAGCTTAAGCGGCTTGATCAACGCTGTGTTACGAAACTACCTACGCAGCCAAGAAGAGCTTGATGCGTTCTCCGTTAGCCACAACGCCGGAAAATATAGCCACCCAAGCTGGATTTTAAAGATGCTTCAAGAGAGTTACCCAGAGCAGTGGGAAACCATCATTGAGGCTAACAACAGCAAAGCACCAATGTGGTTGAGGGTGAACCGCCAGCACCACACGCGGGATGAGTACCTAGAACTGCTCAAAAATGAAGACATTGAATTCACCGTTCATCCAGAAGCATCGGATGCGATAAAGTTAGCCACGCCTTGCGATGTCAACAAATTACCTGGGTTTGAAAAAGGCTGGGTATCGGTACAAGATGCAGCAGCGCAACTGTCTGTCGATTATTTAACCCCGCAAGAAGGTGAGCTGATTCTAGACTGCTGCGCCGCACCAGGCGGAAAAACCGCACATATTTTAGAGCACACGACCGATACAGAAGTCGTCGCCATTGATAGCGACGCGAAAAGACTTGACCGTGTTTACGATAACCTAGACCGATTGCAGCTGAAAGCCGATGTTCTTTGCGGTGACGCACGTTACCCTGAAGAGTGGTGGCAAGGTGAGCAATTTGATCGTATTTTGCTTGATGCACCGTGTTCCGCAACCGGTGTTATTCGTCGCCACCCAGACATCAAATGGCTGCGTCGAGCAACAGACATTGAAGCGCTAGCAGAACTGCAAAGTGAAATTATGGATGCGATGTGGCAGCAATTGAAACCAGGTGGCACTATGGTATATGCAACGTGCTCAATTGCACCGCAAGAGAACAGCTTACAAGTGAGTGCTTTTTTGAATCGCAAAGATAACGCCGAGCTTATTGGATCAGAACCATCATCCCCAGGCAGACAAATTCTTCCCGGTGAAAATGATATGGATGGTTTCTACTACGCTG
Source organism: Vibrio genomosp. F10 str. 9ZD137 (assembly GCF_049974785.1). NCBI lineage: Bacteria > Pseudomonadati > Pseudomonadota > Gammaproteobacteria > Vibrionales > Vibrionaceae > Vibrio > Vibrio genomosp. F10. Next base: position 1,282 of record NZ_JBNGCJ010000570.1, on the reverse strand, counting down.
TATTGAAAAAGGCTTTAGCATAACGTCACCTTGCTAGATAGAACCGCACAGAATGAAAGTGCAATAGAGTACTTTCATTCTACGATTTAAAGCAGTAATAGAAGAGAAACGGCATGAAAATCATTATTCTTGGCGCAGGTCAAGTGGGCGGTACGCTCGCAGAAAACCTCGTAGGTGAAAATAACGATATCACTATCGTCGATAGAAATGGTGATCGCCTTCGTGAGCTACAAGATAAATATGATCTGCGAGTCGTGAATGGATACGCTAGCCACCCTGACGTGTTAAGAGAAGCCGGCGCACAAGATGCCGACATGTTAGTTGCCGTCACCAATATGGATGAAACGAATATGGCCGCTTGCCAAGTGGCTTTTACACTCTTTAATACGCCAAACCGTGTTGCTCGTATTCGCTCTCCTGAGTATTTAATCGAAAAAGATGCCTTGTTTAAATCGGGTGCGGTTCCTGTCGATCACTTGATTGCTCCCGAAGAGCTCGTCACCAGCTATATTGAACGCTTAATCCAATACCCAGGTGCTTTGCAAGTGGTCAGTTTTGCGGATCAAAAAGTCAGCTTAGTGGCGGTTAAGGCCTACTATGGTGGCCCACTAGTGGGTAATGCACTGTCAGCACTTCGTGATCATATGCCACATATTGATACTCGTGTTGCCGCGATTTTCCGTCAAGGCCGACCAATCAGACCGCAAGGCACGACCATCATTGAAGCAGACGATGAAGTGTTCTTTGTTGCCGCAAGTAACCACATTCGTGCGGTCATGAGTGAACTGCAACGACTAGAAAAGCCCTACCGACGCATTATGATTGTGGGTGGTGGTAATATTGGTGCAGGTTTAGCGAAACGCCTTGAACAAGACTACAGTGTCAAACTGATTGAGCGCAGCTATAAACGAGCGGAGAAGCTCTCTGAAGATCTTGAAAATACCATCGTCTTTTGTGGTGATGCCGCCGATCAAGAATTATTAACGGAAGAAAATATCGATCAGGTTGATGTGTTTATTGCGTTAACCAATGAAGATGAAACCAACATCATGTCAGCCATGCTTGCGAAACGCATGGGAGCCAAAAAAGCGATGGTGCTGATTCAGCGAGGCGCCTACGTTGACTTAGTGCAAGGCAGTGTTATTGATGTGGCGATCTCACCCCAACAAGCGACAATATCCGCGCTATTAACTCACGTGCGTCGAGCCGATATTGTTAATGTTTCGTCACTTCGTCGCGGTGCAGCTGAAGCCATTGAAGCGATCGCTCATGGCGATGAAAC
>NZ_JBNGCJ010000569.1:0-2625 GCF_049974785.1 Vibrio genomosp. F10 str. 9ZD137 | reverse complement strand
CCGCTCTTCCGATCTGGCACCTGGTTTCATTTTAGCGATATGCTCTTTTGTGACCAGTTTTGGAGCCGCAGCACCCGGAATTAATACCGCGCCGATAACTAGATCAGCTTCTAGGACATGCTTCTCGATAGCGTCTTCTGTAGAATAAACGACTTTCGCGCGCCCTTGGAATTCTTCATCAAGACGACGAAGTGTATCTAGGTTTCTATCTAAAATCGTTACGTCGGCACGTAGACCGACGGCCATTCTTGCTGCGTTAGCACCAACAACGCCACCACCAACGACAACGACTTTCGCAGGCTCAACACCTGGTACGCCACCAATAAGAAGACCACGTCCACCGTGAGATTTCTCCAAAGTTTGGGCGCCAGCTTGAATAGACATGCGACCTGCGACCTCAGACATAGGTGCAAGTAGTGGCAAGCGACCCATATAATCTGTTACAGTCTCATAGGCTATGCAGACAGCTTTGCTCTTTATTAGCTCATCAGTTTGTGGAAAATCTGGTGCGAGGTGCAAATAGGTAAATAATATTTGTCCCTCTTTGAGCATGGCTCTCTCGACAGTTTGAGGTTCTTTGACCTTTACAATCATCTCTGCTTTCGCGAATACGTCAGCAGCAGTAGGAAGAATGGATGCGCCTACAGCGATGTAATCATCGTCTGAAAAACCGATGCCTGAACCGGCATTAGTTTCTACAAAAACTTGGTGACCGTGAGAGATTAGTTCTCTTACACTTGCTGGTATCATGCCCACTCGGTATTCGTGGTTCTTGATTTCCTTTGGTACGCCAATGATCATCCTGGCTCCTTTTGTTATTATGGTTGTATTATCTATGTGTAGGGTAATTCTGTCGAATTAATATCTAGTATAGAAACTAATTTACAAAATTTGATACTGAATATTAAGAAGTTGTAGTATATTTTTTTGCAAGGAAGTAATAAGGTGGAATAAAAAATGGCAGACAATTACAAAAAGCCGTCTAAGGATCTAGACCGTATCGATCGCAATATTCTTAATGAGTTGCAAAAAGATGGTCGTATTTCTAATGTTGAACTCTCAAAACGTGTTGGGCTTTCTCCGACACCGTGTTTAGAGCGTGTTCGTCGATTAGAACGTCAAGGGTATATTACTGGGTATACAGCGTTGCTGAATCCTCAGTATCTTGATGCATCACTGCTTGTCTTTGTTGAAATTACGTTGAACCGCGGAGCGCCAGACGTGTTTGAACAATTCAATACAGCAGTACAAAAACTCGATGATATCCAAGAATGTCATCTGGTTTCTGGGGATTTTGACTATTTATTAAAAACTCGCGTATCGGATATGAGTGCTTACCGAAAGCTGCTTGGTGATACCTTGCTGCGTTTGCCGGGTGTTAATGACACTCGCACCTACGTTGTCATGGAAGAAGTTAAACAGACGAATCAGTTGGTGATCAAAACTCGCTAGGTTGTTTGGGTCAGATTTGTTGGAACTCTTTTCCATATTCTGACGTTAGGTAATTGGGTTTTTTTCATCATTATGGTTAAATCAATATGAGCGGCATTGCGCCGCTCATATTGTTTTAATTTCACTAACTATTATTTTAGTAACCTCAAGTTCTGGTTAGTCATCATCAAGATTAAAGTAGGTCTATGTTCAACGAGAACAATAAGAAAGTCGCGACAATTATTAAGACGGGCGATGCGTCGAGCTCCTCTCGTTTAAACGGCACGCAGCGGTTAAAAGAATGTGTGCTTATTATCGCTGTACTGGTTTCAATTTTCTTCATGGTGTCACTCTTCACCTTTAATCCTGCTGATCCATCCTGGTCACAAACCGCTTGGGGTATGGATATTCAAAATTCAGGTGGCATTGTTGGCGCATGGATAGCCGATACACTTTTTTTTATCTTTGGTTCTCTCGCTTATCCTATTCCATTCATTGTTACTGCACTCGCTTGGGTTTTCCTGCGTAATCGCGATCAAGACGATCCCATAGATTTTATGATTTGGGGAACCCGACTTCTAGGTTTGACGGTGCTTATCCTCACAAGCTGCGGGCTGGCGGATATTAACTTTGATGATATTTGGTATTTTTCATCGGGTGGAGTCATTGGTGATGTATTAACGAGTTTAGCGTTACCAACGTTGAACGTGCTTGGCACCACACTGGTATTACTATTTTTATGGGGAGCTGGCTTCACTTTGCTCACGGGTATCTCTTGGCTTTCTATGGTCGAGTGGATAGGAGAGCTATTTATTGGTTTGATTACGTATTTGGTTAACCGAATTCGCGGTGATCATGAACAGACTATTTCAGCTATCGTTGCTCAACCAGATGCAACGGATGTTCATCCTGAAGAGCATAGAGATGATCAAGTTGAATCTGTGGTTGCTCCTAGAGAGGAAGAGGAACAACTGCATCACTTTAATATTCACATGCCAGAAGGGTCAATCCATTCTAACATAGCGCCTGAAAGTACTCTTGAAACCACGCTTTCTTCTCAACATGTTGGTAATGAGTCACCGAGTGACCGGACATTGCCGTTGAATGCAACGATTGAGCAATTAGAGCAAGCGGCTCTAGAAGATGGGGATTTACCTAATCAGGATTCACGCTCAATCGTAGATCGGAAGAGCG
>NZ_JBNGCJ010000568.1:0-570 GCF_049974785.1 Vibrio genomosp. F10 str. 9ZD137 | reverse complement strand
CAGCTTCGCAGCACCATAGTCAGCATGAAATTCGCGATGACGGCTGTACCACATGGTAATAAAGCTTGCTAGGAAACCAAAAACCAGTTCCAGCACCATCGAAACACCAAAGTAAACCATCATATTGCTCCCCCCCTCCCCTTCATCATTGTTATTTGATGCAACAATGTTGGCGATAAAGCGGGATAAGAAAATCACAAACGTATTGACGACACCTTGCATCAGCGTCATCGTGACCATGTCCCCATTAGCGATATGGCTAACTTCATGGGCGAGTACCGCTTCAGCCTCATCGCGCGTCATGCTGTGGAGTAACCCAGTTGACACCGCGACAAGTGAATCATCTCGCTTTGCTCCGGTTGCAAAAGCATTGATATCTGGCGCATCATAAATCGCTACCGTTGGCATCCCTATACCAGCCTGTTGAGATTGACGACTCACGGTTTCCATCAACCAATGTTCCGTTTCATTTCGCGGGCTTTCAATCACAACACCACCCACAGAGCGTAAAGCCAACTTCTTTGACATCAGCAGCGAAATAAACGAACCACCGAATCCAAATACGGCAGC
>NZ_JBNGCJ010000567.1:0-6505 GCF_049974785.1 Vibrio genomosp. F10 str. 9ZD137 | reverse complement strand
CGCTCTTCCGATCTAATTATTATGGCGGTTCGGTTGCAGGCCCCGTTTTCTCTGAGATCATGAAAGGTGCGCTACAGATATTGAACGTTGCACCCGATGAAAATCAATTTAAAAGTCATTAGCTAAGAGATAAATAGCATGAGTTCTGAAATTACACTTGGTGAGTTACTACAACCTTGGATTGAGTTGTCTGATTCAACCCTTCATCACTTACCAGTCACTCACTTAGAGCTGGATAGTCGTAACGTTTCTTCTGGCGATGTTTTCGTGGCAGTGAAAGGTCATCAAGTGGATGGACGACGTTACATTAATGCTGCCGTCCAACAAGGCGCTTCATGTGTTATTGCTCAAGCTTGCGAACTAAAGTCTCATGGTTTGATTGAGGATATTTCAGGTATCTCAGTTATCTATATCAACGATCTTGATACTTTTCTCTCTCCGTTAGCGGGGCGTTTGTATTCTGAAAAGCCAAGTTCTCTTATCGGAGTGACAGGGACCAACGGTAAGACGACCATTACTCAATTGATCGCTCAATGGCTTGGGCTTATCGACCAATCAGCAGTGGTGATGGGCACAACCGGCAATGGATTTTTAACCGATTTACAACCCGCGATGAATACCACGGGGAACGCGATTGAAATTCAGCATACACTTCATCAATTTGCACAGAAAGGCGCAGACTATGCCGCGTTAGAGATTTCATCTCATGGGTTAGTTCAAGGTCGAGTCAGTGCCTTACCGTTTTCTGTCGGCGTTTTTACCAACTTAAGTCGTGATCATTTAGATTATCACGGGACGATGCATGAGTATGGTGAAGCGAAAAAAACACTCTTTACTCAGCACCAATGTGGTACAGCGGTCATTAACATAGACGACCCTGTTGGTTTGGCGTGGAGTGATGAGTTTGCTAACGCTGTTGGTGTCTCTTTATCGCTTTGTTCCGATGTGAAAAATACGGTTTTCGCCACGGACGTTAAGTACCAAGAGTCAGGGATTACGTTAACTTTCTCTGGTAAGTTTGGTGATGGTAGCTTTACCGCCCCATTGATTGGTGAATTCAACGCAAGTAATCTTTTGTTGGCGCTAACCACCTTATTGAGCTTGGGCTTTGATAAACAATCTTTGATAGAAACGGCTGAGCACATTACGCCTGTTTTAGGCCGTATGGAACTGTTCAGTGCGGCACAAAAAGCCAAAGTGGTGGTGGATTATGCTCACACGCCCGACGCCCTTGAAAAGGCACTGCTGGCGCTAAAAGTTCATTGCTCAGGCAAACTATGGGCGATTGTAGGTTGTGGCGGTGACCGTGATACAGGTAAGCGACCAATGATGGCAAAAATCGCTGAAACTCATGCTGATCACATCATTTTTACGGATGACAATCCACGCAGTGAATCGCCTCAATTGATCGTTTCAGATATGCTTGCAGGTCTTGATAACCCAGATGACGCTTATGTTGAGCACAACCGTTATCTCGCATTGCAATACGCGTTATCACAAGCTGATGAGAACGATATTGTATTATTGGCTGGAAAAGGGCATGAAGATTATCAAGTGATGGCCAATGAAATCGTTCACTACTCCGACCGAGAATCAGCACTGCAATTATTAGGAATAACATCATGATCTCAGTTTCTTTATCGACATTAGCGGCCGTACTGAATGCACAGCTAATTGGCCCGGACGCTTTGATTGATCAAGTTTCAACGGATACAAGGAATATTGAATCCGGTACTTTATTTATTGCGCTTGTTGGAGAGCGTTTTGATGCGCACAACTTTGTTGGGCAAGCGGTTGAAAAGGGCGCTTCGGCATTGATCGTCAGTCGACCATGCGATGTGGATGTACCGCAGCTGCTAGTGGAAGATACGAAGAAAGCATTAGGACTCGTCTCATCGTGGGTTCACCTACAATGCCAAACGCCGACGGTCGCTATTACGGGCAGTTGTGGAAAAACAACCGTGAAAGAAATGTTGGCGGGCATCTTGTCGAATCGGGGGCAAGTCCTTTATACCGAAGGGAATTTTAACAATGATATCGGTGCACCACTGACGCTGCTTCGATCAAAAGCCAGTGACGACTACGCGGTTATTGAACTGGGCGCCAATCATATTGGTGAAATTGCGTACACAACTGAGCTAGTGAAGCCTGATATTGCACTGGTTAACAATGTGGCTGTCGCGCATCTTGAAGGTTTTGGCTCTATGGATGGGGTGAAAATCGCGAAAGGTGAAATCTACCAAGGTCTCCCTAAAAACGGGGTAGCTGTCATCAATTTAGACAGCAATGGTGGCGCCTATTGGGATGAGGTTCTTTCTGATAAAAGGTTGGTCACTTTCTCGGTCATCGACAGCAAAGCTGATTTTTTCGCTTCTGAGATCTCAATAAATGACATGGGGGCGGCTCAATTTTTGATGCAAACGCCGCTTGGCAGTATAACTGTTCAGTTAGGGATTATTGGGCAACACAATATTGCGAATGCACTGGCGGCTTGTGCATTGGCAATTGAGTTGGGTATTGACTTAGAAACCATTCAACTTGGGTTGCTTCATTTGCCTAACGTAAAAGGCCGAGTCGAAGCGATTGAAATATCGGAATCGATCCATTTAATTGATGACAGTTATAACGCTAGTGTCCCAGCCATGCATGCCGCTGTTGATTTGTTGGCCAGTTTTAAAAGCCCGCGTTGGTTAATTTTAGGTAATATGGCGGAGTTAGGTAGTGAAAGCCTTGCACTTCATCGCCAAGTCGGTGAACATGCAGCCCGATTTAATTTTGAGTACGTTTTAACGTATGGCGAAGATGCCAAAGTGATCAGTGATCTCTGTAATGGTCATCACTTCGAAACACATGAACGTATGAACGCATACATTGAGCAGCAACTAGAACAGCATAATAAACGACACCACACACTATTGGTCAAAGGCGCAAATAGTGCGGGGATGAGTAACATTGTGGCTGCTTTGAAGGAGAACCATTCATGATTATTTGGCTTGCAGAGTTATTTCAGCCTTATGTGTCTTTTTTCCGTTTATTTGAATACCTTTCATTTAGAGCGATTGTTAGTATTTTAACCGCGTTAGGTCTGTCTCTTTGGGTGGGCCCTCGACTTATTAAACGCTTGCAGATGTTACAAATAGGCCAAGTCGTTCGCAACGACGGACCCGAATCTCACTTTAGCAAACGAGGTACGCCAACCATGGGCGGCATCATGATCCTTGCTGCCATTATTATTACCGTCTTGCTTTGGGCTGACTTAACCAACCCTTATGTTTGGGCTGTCGTCGGAGTATTAGCCGGTTATGGTGTCGTTGGGTTTGTGGATGATTATCGTAAAGTCGTTAGAAAAAACAGTGATGGATTGATTGCACGCTGGAAGTATTTTTGGCAATCAGCGATTGCGCTGGTGGTTGCATTTGCATTGTACTGGCATGGCAAAGATACCGCTGCCACCCAGCTCGTTGTGCCATTTTTTAAAGAAGTCATGCCACAGCTGGGCTTGTTCTACATCGTATTAACCTACTTTGTGATTGTGGGGACCAGTAATGCGGTGAACCTCACGGATGGCCTTGATGGTTTAGCCATTATGCCGACTGTCCTAGTCGCTGCTGGTTTTGCTGCTATTGCTTGGGCAACAGGTAATGTTAACTTTGCTAATTATTTGCATATCCCACACATCCCACTGGCGTCTGAATTGGTGATTGTTTGTACGGCCATTGTTGGCGCTGGGTTAGGCTTTTTATGGTTCAATACTTATCCTGCTCAAGTCTTCATGGGGGATGTGGGTTCTTTAGCGCTTGGCGGTGCATTAGGTACTATCGCGGTATTGGTTCGTCAAGAGTTCGTATTGGTCATTATGGGTGGTGTTTTCGTGATTGAGACGTTGTCTGTCATTCTACAAGTGGGTTCATACAAGCTTCGTGGGCAGCGAATCTTTCGCATGGCACCAATACACCATCATTATGAATTAAAAGGTTGGCCAGAGCCGCGTGTTATCGTTCGCTTTTGGATTATTTCAATCGTGCTTGTTTTGATCGGTTTAGCCACACTTAAAGTGCGTTAATCATTTTGTAGCAGATGTACTGACTATTATGGATAAAAAATGAATCCGTGGGATAAGGTTGAAAATGTTGTTGTAGTGGGCCTTGGTATTACTGGGCTCTCTGTGGTTAAGCACCTTTTGCAAGTATCAAAACCACTTTCGATACAGGTGATTGATACTCGCTTAGAGCCTCCGGGCGCCGCTGAACTGCCGCACAATGTTTCGCTTCACAAGGGCGGTTGGAATACGTCTTGGCTCCAAAATGCGGATCTTATTGTCGTCAATCCGGGGATTGCACTTGCAACCCCTGAGCTGCAGCAAGCCTCTCTTGCAGACATTAAGCTGGTTGGAGACATTGAACTCTTTGCTTGGCAAGTGGATAAACCGGTTATTGCGATCACAGGTTCAAACGGAAAAAGTACCGTTACCGATCTTTCTGGGGTGGTTGCTAAAGCATCTGGGTTAACTGTAGGCGTTGGTGGTAATATTGGTGTTCCAGCGCTTGATCTGCTTCAGCAAGACGCGGATCTCTATATCCTAGAGCTGTCCAGTTTTCAGTTGGAAACCACTTCTAGTCTTCATTTAGCTGCGGCTGCATTTTTGAATCTTTCAGAAGATCATATGGATCGCTATGAAGGAATGCAGGACTACCGCGAGGCTAAACTGCGTATTTTCCAAGATGCAGAACAGTGCATTGTTAATCATCAAGATAAAGCCACGTACCCTGTCGATTCGAACAAATCTTTAATCACGTTTGGATTAGACAGTTTGAGCGACTACTGTTTAGGCCAATTTGAAGGCCAAGAGTACTTGATGGCCAATGGCAAGCCGGTGATTTCGACAACAGAGTTAACACTTGTTGGACGTCATAACGTGGCTAATGTTTTAGTGGTTTTGGCATTGCTTGAACAAGTGGGTGTCAATATTAATAAAGGGCTCTCTGCGCTGAAGTCTTACAGTGGCCTGACTCATCGGTGTCAGCTCGTCGCTGATAATAGAGGCGTTAAATGGGTCAATGATTCTAAGGCGACGAATGTTGCGAGCACCGCTGCTGCGTTGTCGGGTTTAGATTGCAAGGGCACGCTTTATTTGCTTGTGGGTGGAGACGGCAAAGGAGCCGATTTTTCAGAATTAGCCGATATACTCGGCCCAATGAATGTCCAACTTTGCTGTTATGGTTCCGATGCTGACAGGCTGTTATCCCAGCACCCATCCGCTAGAAAGTATCAAACTATGAATGACATCATTGCTGAGATATCTCCAAAACTGGAACAAGGCGATATGGTGATGCTTTCCCCGGCCTGTGCCAGTTTCGATCAGTACTCGAACTTTATGGCGAGAGGGGATGCTTTCATTGAGTTGGCATCGCAATACGCGTAATTAAGACAAAGGAAAAGCATGCAAGTTAGGCGTATTTTATCGGGCGTACATGAATGGTTTTCGCAAACAGCGCCTGAGCCGTTGTTTGATCGTCAATTGGTCTGGATTTCTCTTGGTCTTATGCTGACTGGTCTAGTCATTGTCACATCGGCCTCTTTTCCTATTAGTTCTCGTTTAACCGATCAGCCCTTTCATTTCATGTTTCGTCATGGCGTCTTTTTATTGCTCGCTTTGTTTACCTCAGCGATTGTGCTTCAGGTCCCGCTTAAAAAATGGCTGCAATACAGTTCGCTGTTACTGGGTGTTTCTTTTTTCTTACTTATTGTTGTGTTACTGATCGGTAAGTCGGTCAATGGCGCATCACGCTGGATCCCTCTTGGGTTATTTAACCTTCAACCTGCGGAAGTAGCCAAACTGTCGTTGTTTATTTTTATGGCCGGTTATCTTGTCAGAAAGCAAGCTGAAGTGAGGGAGACATTTTTTGGCGGCTTTATGAAGCCTATCATGGTGTTTGCTGCGCTGGCGGTTTTGCTACTAGGTCAGCCAGATCTTGGTACCGTCATAGTGATGTTAGTGACTTTATTTGGCATGTTGTTTATTGCTGGAGCTAAGTTATCTCAGTTTATCGCCTTAATGGTTGCGGGAATCATGGCCGTCATTGCTTTGATTATTGCAGAGCCCTATCGAATGAGGCGTGTGACGTCATTTTTGGACCCTTGGGAAGATCCTTTCGGGAGCGGCTATCAGTTAACTCAATCACTGATGGCATTCGGTCGAGGTGAATGGTTCGGACAGGGGCTAGGGAATTCCATTCAAAAGCTGGAGTACTTGCCAGAAGCACATACCGATTTTGTATTTGCGGTATTGGCTGAGGAACTGGGCTTCATTGGTGTGGTTTTGGTACTACTACTCATTTTTAGTCTGGTTCTTAAAGCCCTGTTTATTGGTAAAAAAGCATTTGAAAACAACCAACTGTTTGGTGGTTATTTGGCGTTTGGTATTGGCATCTGGTTTGCGTTTCAAACTCTCGTCAATGTCGGGGCGGCTTCGGGTATCGTTCCAACCAAAGGATTAACGCTGCCA
>NZ_JBNGCJ010000566.1:0-1616 GCF_049974785.1 Vibrio genomosp. F10 str. 9ZD137 | reverse complement strand
CGCTGTTGATGATCGCGGGGCTTTGTTCCACTGAGGGTAGCGTAAGTCAACGTCACTTTTCGGTGCGACATCAAGCATATCATCACCCATCATGGTCAATTCCGAGGGTAATGTGCCACATCCAGTGAGTATCAGTAATATCGGTAAGGCGAAATACTTCATAACGGTATCATCTCATCTTTGCTCAAACGCTTCATGCTCCTTAAAGTATATCGACCAATAATGGCAAACTTTAATAAATCTCTTAAGTTTATTCGCTTGTTATCGTTCTAAATAACCAGCAAAAATAGCTCTATAGATTTATATTTTCGTTTTCGTAGAGCGCTGTAAAGGTTAGAATCTTGTTACTTAAATAGATTGGGCTCCACCTTATGAAAAAATTATCTTCGCTGTTTGTGATCGCTACTATCGCAATACTCTCACTCGTTGGCTGCTCAGAAAACCCAACACCGACTGAAGGTAAACAGTTTGCCTACTTGCCGGTTAACCTATCAGAATATGGACTTGCCCCCGTCACAGAAGTGTTTTCCCTAACCTGCGGGCACTGCCGGAAAATGGAAGCAGTCCTCCCAGAACTTGAAACGGCTATCGGTCAAAGCATTGGAAAAATACACGTCACCTTTAATGAAAGTGCACAAATTGCTGCCATGATTTATTACAGCGCACAACTTCAGCTAAACGCAACGCCTGATCACGCCATGATGGACGAGTTGTTTGCTGCCGTTCAGCTCGGTGAAGGTGCCACATTAGCCGATCGCAAGCTAGCGATTGATTCTGCGTTCGAATCTAGAGGCCTGATAAGCCCTTATGATTTAGGTGAAGACATGCAAAAAGAGCTATTTAAGCTATTAGAGTTTTCTCAAGATATCTCGGTAAAAGGGCAAATCAACTCCGTGCCGACCTTCATTGTTAGTGGTAAGTACATCATCTTGACTCAAGGCCACAGCGATGTTCAAAGTATTGCAAACACAATCAATTATTTAGTAGAACAATAATAGGACTATCATGAGTAAATTAATCATTCCCATTGCCGTCGTTTTATTGGCGGTGTTTTTTATTTACCGCACATGGAATAACGGCAAACTGGCTGAAGTGAACCAAGTAAAAGGGGCAGAGTTTCTCTCTGAAAACAGCACCAAAGATGGCGTCGTCACCACTGAAACAGGCCTTCAGTACCAAGTGCTTCAAAAAGGAACAGGCGAAAAACACCCTACGGCGACAAGCCGAGTAAAGGTTCACTACCATGGAACCCTTATTGACGGCACCGTCTTTGACAGCTCTGTCGAACGTAATGAGCCTATAGCTTTTGGTCTTAACCAGGTAATTAAGGGCTGGACGGAAGGTGTTCAGTTAATGGTGGAAGGCGACAAGTTCCGTCTGTTCGTGCCTAGTGACCTAGGTTATGGAAAAGGAGGAACAGGTCCTATTCCTCCTGCATCGGTTTTGATTTTCGATGTCGAGTTACTGGAAATTCAATAAGCAATAAATGAAAGAAGAGCCGAGTATCCTACTCGCCTCTTCTATCTGTATTCGTTATTACCACTCTGTTTGTTTCAGCGGTTACCTATTTCATCACAGGGTAAAAAGCCAACGTATCTTTTTCCACCATAATACAA
>NZ_JBNGCJ010000565.1:0-2764 GCF_049974785.1 Vibrio genomosp. F10 str. 9ZD137 | reverse complement strand
GTCGCACGAGCGCGAGTAACGGCTAGTTTAACCCAATCTTGAATAGGGGCATCTTTCACTTGGCACATGCGGAAGATATCGCCTTCTTCCACAGGTTGCTCTAACAATGTCGCGCCTGAAGCATCCACAACACGGACTGTGCCCTGTGCGTCTAGGGTAAACGTTTTGTCATGAGAACCGTATTCTTCTGCTTTTTGCGCCATTAGGCCAACGTTTGGTACGCTGCCCATAGTGGTTGGATCAAAAGCACCGTTTTTCTTACAGAAATCGATGACTGCTTGATAGATACTAGCGTAGCTACGATCTGGAATCAGTGCCTTGGTGTCTTTCTGCTTGCCATCTGGACCCCACATTTGACCTGAAGAACGTAACATTGCAGGCATTGACGCATCCACAATGACATCACTTGGGACATGAAGGTTAGTAATACCACGATCGGAATCGACCATCGCAAGTGCCGGTTGAGTTTCGTAAACGGCAAGAATAGCCGCTTCAATTTCTTCTCTTTGAGCTTGTGGAAGTGACGCAATCTTTGAGTAAACATCACCTAGGCCGTTGTTCACATCTACGCCTAGTTGCTCGAAGGTCTCACCGTACTTGTCGAACACGTCTTTGTAATACACTTTAACGGCGTGGCCAAAGATGATTGGATCGGACACTTTCATCATTGTTGCTTTTAAGTGCAACGACAACAAAACATCTTGCTTCTTCGCATCAGCAATCTCTTTAGCAAAGAAATCCACTAACGCTGCTTTGTTTAAAACAGAACAGTCGATGATTTCTTTATCAAGGATTGCGAAAGGTTTTTTCAGCACTTTTACTGAACCATCTTGAGCAACGAATTCGATTTTGACTTCTGTGTCACCGCTTACAGTGACTGATTTTTCGCTACCAAAGAAGTCCTTCTCAGACATGCTTGATACATGTGATTGAGAATCCGGTGACCAGGCACCCATTGAATGCGGGTTCTTCTTCGCATAATTCTTCACCGAAAGCGGAGCACGGCGATCAGAGTTACCTTCACGCAATACAGGGTTTACTGCACTGCCTTTAATTTTGTCATAAGTCGCTTTGATCGCTTCTTGTTCATCAGTGCTTGGTTCTTCAGGGTAGTTAGGAAGATCGTAGCCTTTAGATTGAAGCTCTTCAATCGCTGCAATCAACTGAGGTACTGACGCTGAAATGTTCGGTAATTTAATGATATTGGCTTCTGGCGTATTCGCTAGCTCACCAAGTTCCGTCAATGCATCGCCTATGCGCTGCTCTTCTTTTAGATGCTCAGGAAAGTTTGCAATGATGCGCCCTGCTAATGAGATATCACGTGTGTCTACATTGATGCCAGAAGAAGCTGTGAAAGATTGAATGATTGGTAATAATGAATAAGTTGCTAGCGCTGGCGCTTCATCGGTAATCGTATAAATGATGGTAGGTTTTTCTGTAGGCATGAAATTTCCCTATTGTTCTAAACAGCCACTATTGGTCTCAATAATGCTGTGTGAATGTCCGCATCCTAATTGATGCGATTTTATCACTCTTTTAAACTTCTTAAGATAGTCTTGTTGAGCAGTCGTATCCTAAGTCCTTGAGTGCTGATACTTATAATTAAACAAAATCGCGATAATAGTCTATTATCTTGAGCGTTATTCTGTTTTTGGGCGCGCAAATGATAGCTTATTTACAGATACGGAAAAACTTTTTACCACACTTTATTCACATTTTTGCAAGGTAGTTAACATGCAGGCGCGTTCTCGTCATAAGCAGGGCCAACGTTCTTCAACAGGCTCTCGGCCACATTTTAAACAAGGTGACACTTCAAAAGGTCGACGAGCAAGTCGCAGAAATAACACAAGCAAAGTGAAACGGGTCAATCCAGAAGATCGTAAAGTCATCGTATTCAATAAGCCGTTCGATACACTTAGCCAATTTACCGATGGTGATGGCAGAAAAACGTTAGCGGATTATATTCCAGTCAAAGAAGTCTATGCCGCAGGACGCCTCGATCGTGATAGTGAAGGTCTGATGATTTTAACCAATGATGGAATATTGCAGGCACGATTGACCCAACCAAGTTCTAAATCGCCTAAAACTTATTGGGTTCAAGTTGATGGTAACCCTAGTGAGGCGTCACTCCAACAACTCAGGGATGGCGTCGAACTGAAAGATGGTCTTACCCTTCCTGCTGAAATCCAGATAATCGAAGCGCCTACCGTTTGGGAAAGAACGCCGCCAGTTAGGGTTCGAGCAAAGATCCCGACAACATGGTTATCAATCACCATCATTGAAGGAAAGAACCGTCAGGTCCGACGAATGACAGCACATATCGGTCACCCTACTCTGCGGCTCATTCGTTACTCAATGGGCAACGTCGAACTTGCTGATCTTCAACCCGGTCAATGGAAAGAAATCACACTGTAGGTTTCCGTAACCTCATGATAGTTAAAGCGGTGTGGGGGTTGTTTCTATCGTAGAACATCACCCTTCGATAAAAAAGGTCAGCACCCATTGCTGACCTTTTTGTTATACACCACTGTGTTTATTCGCCACTATGGGTTATTAAACACGATAGTTATTCACTGATATTGTCCCCACCGCTATTACTATCTATAGAAACGAGTCGGCGACACATCCAAACCTGGGGCTATTTATGACGCTCTTTTAGCTTATTGACAACATCATTCATTGATAAACCTTGATCTTGCAGTAGCACCATCAAATGGTAAATAAGATCAGCAGATTCACAAACTAACAGATCGGAAGAGCGGTT
>NZ_JBNGCJ010000564.1:0-1667 GCF_049974785.1 Vibrio genomosp. F10 str. 9ZD137 | reverse complement strand
GACCCGCTCTTCCGATCTTTAGGAGGCAAGTTTTATGTCAGGTTTCAAGCAGCATACAGGTTTAGTCGTTCCTTTAGATACGGCAAACATCGATACTGATGCCATTATCCCAAAACAGTTTTTGCAAAGAGTTTCTCGCCTAGGATTTGGTAAAAACCTTTTCCATGATTGGCGATTCTTGGATGACGCTGGTGAGCAACCAAACCCAGAGTTTGTGATGAATGCACCACGCTATCAAGGCGCTTCTATTCTATTAGCTCGTGAAAACTTCGGCTGTGGTTCATCTCGTGAACACGCGCCTTGGGCACTGGCTGACTATGGAATTCAAGCCATGATTGCTCCAAGCTTTGCCGATATTTTCTACGGTAATTCAATCAATAATCAAATGGTTCCCGTGCGCTTAACAGAGCAAGAAGTCGATGAAATATTTCAATTTGTTGAAGCCAACGAAGGGGCTCAAGTCGAAGTTGATTTAGAAGCGATGAAAGTCAGAGCTAACGAAAAAGAATACGATTTTGAAATTGACGAATTTCGTCGTCACTGCCTGCTGAACGGTTTAGATAATATCGGCTTAACACTGCAGCATGAAGATAAAATTTCGGCTTATGAAGCGAATATTCCAAGCTTCTTAAAATAACGAAAAATTCATTCCAATTATCTTGAATCTATATCGTCAAAGGCTGGTCGTCATGAACCAGCCTTTTTTATGAAAGGAATCTCATCGAATAGAGGTCTTATTACTAAATCTAACTGGATGTAAAACATGAAAATAATAATCACCTTACTTTCACTCACTTTAGCTTTTGGCGTAAGTGCTGCACCAAAGTCAGAGCTTTGGCCACATTGGAACAAGAGTAATGAAAATAGTAATCAAACAATCACACATACTGAATGGGATGATTTGCTAAATACATACGTTGTTTCCGAAGGACAACACAATCTCTTTAAGTACTCGACAATATCAAAAGAAGATAAAGAAAAGCTCGAATCCTACCTTGAGAAACTCTCATCTGTCACTCCTCAGCAATACTCTAAAAATGAACAATATGCCTATTGGGTAAACCTGTATAACGCGATTACCGTTAATATAGTTTTAGACCATTACCCAGTAAAATCGATAACCAAGATAGGTGGCTTATTTAGCTTTGGTCCTTGGGAGCAGGAAGTGATCACTATCGATGGAAAGAAACTAACCCTCAATGACATTGAACACCGTATCCTTAGGCCGATTTGGCAAGATCCTAGAACGCACTACGTGCTAAATTGTGCAAGTTTAGGATGCCCAAACCTACAGCCAATGGCATTAACAGCTGACAACACCAATGTACTGCTAGAGCAAGCCGCCTATCAATTTATTAATAGCGACAAAGGCGCTTACTTAACAACAAATAAGCTACAGTTATCTTCGATTTATGACTGGTTTAAAAGTGATTTTGGTACTGAAGAGGAACTATTTAAACATCTTGGTCACTATCGCCCCGATCTATCTCACTATAAAGGGAAGCTTACTTATGAGTACGATTGGCAGCTAAATAGCAAATAGGCGGCGATAATATTCTGTGTTCTAAATAGAAAAACCTCAGCATTTCTGCTGAGGTTTATTTTTCATCTCAACGCTTATAAAGCGGAGGAATAATTAAAGTCTGGCGATGTCCTACTCTCACATG
>NZ_JBNGCJ010000563.1:0-6371 GCF_049974785.1 Vibrio genomosp. F10 str. 9ZD137 | reverse complement strand
CGCTCTTCCGATCTAAATACCGAGACTTGAGGCAAAGACTGACGGTAGATGCCTTTATCAAAACCGTCTGGGATGACCACATAGGCATAAATTCGGCTCTCTACCAGCGCGTCTTTTGCCTGACTGACATCTGAAAATTGTGTTTCAATCTTCAGAGTCGAAGACGCATCAAGCTGATGGCTCAAGCGTTTAGACATGGGACTATGAGCCAGATCCACGACACCAATAGGCAAATCGCGAGCGATGCCGGCAGAAAAGATTCCCCAGATGCACAGCGCTAAAGCAATCGGAATCCAAGATACACAGGCAAGCAGCCACTTGTCCTGTTTCAATATTTGATATTGTTGGCGAAGATACTGTTGGCGAATTAGAGCCATGCTAAATCCCTGTCAATATTGCTTAAAGTTCAACAACGAGGCTCATGCCCATGCGAAGTGATTCAGTGGAATCGGTAGGGCGTGCTTCAACTTCAAAGGTTCGCAAATCAAACCCTTGTGATGCATCCGTTGATCGCCAAGTAGCAAAATCGCCCATCACAGCGACATGCATGACGGTGAAAGAGATGGTTTTATCCAGCGCGGGTAGAAAGGCATCAAACTGCGTGCCTTTGGTAAAATGTTTGAGGTAATCTTCACGAACATTCAGGACCGCCCAAGCATCCTGGGTGTCAATAACGGTGACGACAGGAAAGCCTTGTGGCGCGAGTTCGCCACTTTGCAATAAGACCTGAGAGACTTCGCCATCAAACCAACTTTCAATCTGGGTGTCTGCGGCAAAGGCTTCGACTTCGGCAACGGCCCCAGCCGCCATTAAGACCTTCTCTGCTGCCGCGATCTTGGTTTCATCTCGAGCGCCTTCTTTGGTCAGTTGATACATTTGAAACGCGGCACTTTCCGTGTACTTGGCTGCTTGCCATTGGGTTTTTACTTCATCGCGTTTCTGTTCGGCAACCACACCGTCGTTAAATAAGTTGTTGATTCTTTGGTACGTCTTTTCAAGTAAATCTGCCGCCGACTTTGCTTTTAACCATTGGTCTTTGGACGCTTGAATTTGTTGTGTCCGAGCGCCGTTTTCAGCCTCAGATGCAAGTGCGCCAGCGGCTTTTTCCCCAGCTTTTGCCTGGGCGAGTTTGGCTTCGATTTCAGGGCTGTGAAGAGTGAAAATCAAATCACCTTGTGTCACCTTATCGCCTTTACGGACCAAAACTTCATTAATTCTTCCCGGAACCTTTGACGAAATGCTGTACTGCTGTGCTTCTATCATGCCTTGCAAGCGAATAGGTTTTGGCTGATAAGCTTGATAAAAGCTGAACCCAACCCAGGCAACAACACCAACGACCAAAGAAGACGCTAAAAGAGGTTTGAGAGATTTCATAATGATTCCTTGCTGGTCATAGTATAAGCGTTAGATTGATATTGGTGGTAAGTGTTCATTTCGCTGGTCAGTGCGAGTAACTTATTCAGTGAAACAAGGTAATGGAAACGCGCCGCCGATTGCTGAGTTTGAATGCTGGCTAAGTACAATTGTGCATCGACAACTTCAAGCGAGTTGGATAACCCTTGCACAAACGCCCGTTCACGAAGGTTCAAATTTTCAGTGGCTAAAGCAATACTCGATTCCAGCCCCAGAACTTCATCGATAGACTGTTGCGCTTCAAGGTAGGTCTTTTGCACCAGTACCGAAAGGTCTTCTCTTGCTTGTGCTTTGAGCGATCGGACCTGCTGAACCATGCTATTCGCGGCTTTGACTGTATGGCTTCGGCCTGACGATTCAATAAGTGGAATACTCACACCAACCCCCACCATCCAGTCGGGTTTCATTTGGCTGGCTAATGTGTCGTCTTCATGCAGGCTATAGTCGCCATAGAGATACACCTCTGGGTAGTACTTTCCTTTTTCCGCTTTAATTAAGCTACTCGCTTGCAGCTCTTTTGCATCAAGCAGTTCAAGGCCAGGGTAGGTGGCGAGTGTTTGGTCAATGAATATTTGCATGGGAGGAAGTTGTTGATTGATGAACAGTGCTTCCGAAGGCGTGACGATACTATTTTGAGCCAAAATCTTACTTAATGCGGATTGCGCAATATCTAAATTACTTTGTGCTTTGCGTGTATCGACTTTTGCTTTGTCAAAAGAGGCTTCAGCTTGCAACCGTTCTACCCGAGCGACCTGTCCTTGTTCTTCAAGCTTAATGGCAAAATCAAGGTGTTGTGAAAGTCCGCGCTCAACATCGGATCGCGTTTTTAGCACTTCTTTCGCCAGAACGACGGAAAAGTAGTATTTACTCAGATCTTCATAGCGAGCTTGCGTTTCCATTTTGTATTGGCTTTTTGCTTCTTCTGTTTGACCTCTTGCGGCTTGTTGTGCAGCAGTAATGCGGCCCCCAGTAAAGACGGGCCACACGGCCCGAATCGATGAGGTAAAAATATCTTGCTCAGTGACCGTGGTTTCAACCCCACCGAGAATAGGAAGCAAACTGGATAGCATGGCACCAGAGCTGCCACCAATGGATGGAAATGTTGTCGCTTCCGCCAGTTGTGACCCAGTAACGGTAACATCGTTGTCGAGACGCGTGTAATTTGCTCCTAAAGTAACGGAAGGGAGATTGAGGTTACCTTTTGCGTCTTGCAAATGCTGATGACTTTCTACATTTGAGCGTTGTGCTGCAAGCGAATGATTATTGTCTTGTAGCAGTTGCCACGCTTGATCGAACGTAATGGCAGCACTGTTTGCCGTGACAGAAAACACGCCGGCAGATAACACAATGATGGAATGTAAAAAGGTAGTTTTCATCTAGAACGCCAAATTTAGAGTAATAACTCTAATATACAGTATTCCGCAGAGAGTGCGATGCTTTTTTCATCTGTTTTGGTTCCAATAGATTGGCTTTATAGGCATTAATGAACCGATAAATTGGAAGGGTTACGCATTACAATGGGCTATGTAAAGGCCTTTTGCAATATCAAATCAACAGGTAGAGCAGTGATATGTCAATGGTTAACGTTCTATATTAGAAAGAGTATCAGGTGCATCATCAAGACGACACTCGTTAGTATAACCCTCATCTTAGAATACGGGGCTAAATTGGCTAATGACGTGCTCTTATGTGATGTTGAGGGATGTTGATAACGGCTAAAGTTTGAAGGGTATTCAGTGACTAACACACAAACGTAGCCAGCCATAAGAAGTAAAAGAGCGACAGTTATCGACTCTTCGACTTGAAGCAGGCTAACCCAAGCTAAAATTGCAAATACATTACTTAAAATCAGAGTCAATGAACGGTTAAGTTTCTCTATGCTTCTTCCCCACAACACTCCAGATAAAAAACTGAGAATAACAGCGCTGTACGTTACAAACAGAACATGGCCTTCTATGTTTACTAACTCTTTATCAGTAATGACAAGTCCTAACCCAAGACAAAAAGGAACAAGCCCTAGATACCCAAGCACCATCATGACTCTGTTCATTGTTATCATAACCTAGTTCCTAAAGTTGCTGTTCAATGGCTTGAGTGAGAGTGCTGTTGAGTGGTGAAGTCGTGCTCGGAAATGTTGCGATGACCTTACCTTCCTTATTGATTAAAAACTTATAAAAATTCCATTTTGGTGTCACCCCAGCTTGCTTTCGGATCTCAGTAAAAACTGGATTGGCACCTGTCCCCTTTAAAGTGCTTCTCGCCATCATCGGAAATGTGACACCATAATCGAGATAACAGACGTTGGCTGTTTGCTCTTCACTGCCTCTGTCTTGGCGAAAGTCATTGCTTGGGAACCCGATGACAGAAAACCCTTTGTCTTTGTAGGTTAGATGAAGCTGTTCTAATTCTTTATACTGCGGCGTAAATCCACATTGACTCGCGGTGTTGACAACCAGCAGTGCCTTACCTTTGAATGCATCACACAACTCAACGTCTTCGTTAGAATTGAGCAGACGCTGTTTGCCGATTAGGATCTCAGGGCAGGATTCAGCATGGGAAAAAGGACTGATTGCACCCAGCAGCAAAAATGTGATTATGAGAGTTTTCATCGCATCGATTCTTTTTTATTGTCAGTACTGATATGTACTAAAAACGGATAAAGATCGATCACTTGAAGGCGGTAAAGAAAAAGCCCGAGGGCATATCTGCTCTCGGGCTTTTCATAGTAATCAAATGTTCATTCGATTAAATCAGTGATTTATTGCATCACTTTTTTGTGTACAGCGTCTAGTTGCTGAAGCTTACCTTGTAGCATAAGTACGTTCTGGTTGAAGTTACCAGGGTTCAATACTTGGCTTTGTTGCATTGGGTAGCCAGGAATTGTTGACAAGAATGACTGAACTTCATTACCTACTGGTACAAATAGCCACATGTTGTCAGCCATCCAACGCATGTACAAACCTGATTCGTGTGGTGCTTTTTCGAACGGGTCAGCACGTAGGTGAACGATTGACGGCCAGTTAGTTTGGAAACGAACACCATCAGAGATGTTACCTTCCATGTGTGCGAACTGTACTTTAAAGTCGCCAGTACGAACCGCATCTAACTCAGCATTTGCAGAGAAGTACATCAGAGAGTCACGTGGCCCTTCTTCTGCTTTACCTTGGAAGAAAGGTAGGAAGTTATGGCCATCTAGGTGAACACGCCAATCTTTACCGTTGTAACGTGCGCCTTTGTCTGACTTAAGATTCTCAACCACTTTGTCATCACCGGCTGCGGCAAGAAGTGTTGGGATCCAGTCTTTGTGGCTCATCATGTCGTTGATTTTTGTACCTGGTTCGATAGTACCCGGCCAACGTACAAGTTGTGGTACGCGGAAACCGCCTTCCCAAGTTGTTCCTTTTTCACCGTGGAAGAAAGTCGCACCGCCATCAGGCCATGTTGCTGTTTCAGCGCCATTATCGGTCGAGTAGATGACGATGGTGTTGTCAGCAATTTTTAGTTCGTCAAGCTTATCTAGAAGAATACCAACATGGTCATCATGTTCCATCATACCGTCTGCATAGATGCTCACACCGGATACACCTTGGTATTTCTCTTGTAGACGAGTCCACACGTGCATACGAGTGGTGTTGTGCCAGATGAAGAAAGGCTTGTCGGCCTTAACCGCACGTTCCATGAAGTCTAATGATGCTTCTAGGAATTCTTCATCCGCGTTTTCCATACGCTTACGCGTCATAGGGCCGGTATCTTCAATCTTACCGTCAGCGGTTGATTTAATAACACCACGAGGCGCGTATTTAGCACGGAACTCTGGGTCTTTCGGGTAGTAATAAGTTTCTGGTTCTTCTTCTGCATTTAGGTGATAAAGGTTACCAAAGAATTCGTCAAAACCGTGTGCAGTTGGAAGGTGCTTATCTTGGTCACCCATGTGGTTCTTACCAAACTGAGCTGTCATGTAACCTTGCTCTTTTAGTAAGTCAGCAATCGTTGGAGCCCAATCAGGAATACCGTGATCAGAACCAGGCATACCGATAGTCAGCAAACCTGTACGGAACGGTTCTTGACCCGTTAAGAATGCTGCACGACCCGCTGTACAAGACTGTTGACCGTAATGATCAGTAAATAGAGCACCTTCGTTCGCAATACGATCGATATTTGGTGTGTCATAACCCATCATGCCATTGTTGTAAGCGCCAATGTTGAAAATACCAACATCGTCTCCCCAGATAGCAAGAATGTTTGGTTTTTCTGCTGCTACAACCGCTGAAGACGCAGCTAGTAAGCCAACACCCAGTGCCAATTGATTAATATTAGTACCCATAAGGACTCCGATTTTTCATTTAGATTAATGCGTTAAAGCAACGCATCGATGACAAAACATTAATATCAAAAAGCACGGCTGTCCTTTTATAGTGGTTATAACCAAACGTTATATTCACGGTTGACGTATTGAATGGTAGCCAACGATTGATGGTGGAAATGTTTTTTTTAAATAAAACTTGGAGATAGAACGTTCCCATTGAGTGGGATATGGCGTGTATAACCAATAGTTATAGAGCTTGTTAGTAAAATGTAGGCAGTTAGATTGAATGAAAGGAAGACCTATGAGCCATGCACGACAAGCGATACAACAACTTATCGAACACACGGAACAGAGTGTTATCGGCCAGAGCCATGTGATTCAGGCGCTGGTTATTGGGCTTTTGACCAACGGTCATGTGTTACTCGAAGGGCTTCCAGGAACGGCAAAAACGCGTTCTGTGAAATCACTCGCTAACTTATTGAACACCACGTTTGGTCGCATTCAATTTACTCCGGATTTGTTGCCGTCAGATGTCACGGGTACCGAAGTCTATCAAGACCTTGATGGTAAGCCTCAACTGCATTTTCAGGCAGGTCCTATTTTCAACAGCATCGTATTGGCCGATGAAGTCAACCGAGCGCCAGCCAAAGTC
>NZ_JBNGCJ010000562.1:0-11619 GCF_049974785.1 Vibrio genomosp. F10 str. 9ZD137 | reverse complement strand
CCACCATGCTCGCCGTTTGTGTCATCTCTTCAGATGCAGTTGCGACTAAATCCACTTCTTTGAATTGAGATTCACTGCTCGTTCGAGTTGCCATCGCCGCATTTTTGGCTTCAACCGTCGTTTGGGCAACATCATTGGTTGTCACCACCACGTCTTTGATTGTTGACTGAAGTTTTTCCAAAAAGAGATTAAAACCCTTAGCCAGTTGGCCTATTTCATCTTGCGACGTAACGTTTAGACGCTGAGTAAGATCACCCTCACCTGACGCAATGTCATCAAGGCGTACCACCACTTCTCGAATTGGTTTGACAACGCGTTGCGCCAAAATAGCAATAAGAGCCAAACCAACCAGGACAAATATCCCGCCCGTCAATAATTCACTTTTTACACTCGACGCTAAGTTGCCAGACAGAACTTCATCTAACGCGACGGCATCGGCGACAACCACCGAGCGAGGCATTTCAAAAATAACGCCCCAGGTTTGATTGGCGACCGTCATTGGAGCAAAAACCGTTAGCCATGAATCATCATTACTCCAACTTGTCGTTAGCTCGCCGCCAAATAACAGATCAGTCACTTTATCGCGACTTACAGTACTACTTTGAAACGCACTTCCAATCACGAGACTCGGATCGTCACTCGCGATCAAAGAACCATTCAAACTGATGATAAATAATCGGCCACGTCCTTCAAACAGACTTGCATCGGATTCAGCGATTACGTTAGTCAGTTGATCGAGTTTAAGATCAATACCAAAGAAGCCGATTGGAACCTCGTCAACAAGAATGGGAACAGAAATGGATGAGGTAAGAAATTCTCTATCTTCTTGGGTAATGAGCCTGGGTGTTGAGACACAAATCTCACCACTTGCAATTGGGCAGTAAAAACGCTCACTTTCACTTTCTTGTGCCAAGGACTTTTCTGATAACACATTAGCAATGATATTTTCGCCGTTTTCTGCCGTTTTCCAATAAGAAGCAAATCGGCCAATGTCATTGGAACCTACATAATCGGCGTTTACATAATTACCATCTTCCCCATCCAGAAGATCCGGTTGGAATACCAGATAAGCCCCTTCGATGGCATCGAACTCAGCAACCGATTGACGCACCATTTCATCCAAAGCAGTACGTAACTCTTCACTTGAACCAAAGTTTTCTTCCGTATTTCGTTTGAAAAATAACGCGTTTGAAGCCAGCATTTCAGCTCGGTATATCGCTTCATCGAGAAATTGAACAACCTCAGTAGCGTTCAATCGAGCGCGCGTTTCAAGAAGCTGCTGAGATTTGTCTATCACCGACGTTGAACTTTGAGCGGTGATGACCTTTTGATTCCCTATCGCGTTGTAAACGGAGAATCCGACAAGAGATAATGAAGTGATCAGTAGGCAGCAACCTGCTAAGAGGGTTATTTTCCACTGTACGGAAAGAGTTCGCATCTTACATCCTTATAAGCAAACAGTATGAAATTTCGGTTAAAATAGTCCTGACCATTAGAATTAAAGCACACTGTTTTACTCCGTCAATCAGAACTTTACTTAAATGTTAATATTGTAATCAGTAACCACATAATATTTTATGTGTTTGACCGTTGTCCTCATTATAAGAGGTGATAGAATCCTACTTTGCCTCTTCTATATGGATGACTTATGAAAATCATCAGCTTTAATATCAATGGCCTTCGTGCTCGTTTACATCAATTACAAGCCGTTATCGACAAACACCAGCCGGATGTTATAGGCCTACAAGAAATCAAGGTTCACAATGATGCATTCCCCCTTGAAGCGGTTGAAGCCATGGGTTATCACGTCTATTTTCACGGACAAAAAGCACACTATGGCGTGGCCATGTTGTGTAAAAAAGAGCCTATTTCAGTCACGTATGGATTCCCAACCGACACGGAAGACCATCAAAAGCGCATGATTATGGTTACCGTTGAAAATGACAAGGGTGAACCTGTAACCGTGCTTAACGGCTACTTCCCACAAGGCGACAATATTGCTCACGAAACTAAATTCCCTTATAAAGAGCAGTTTTACAAAGATTTAATGACTTACCTTAATGTTAACCACAGTAATGATGAAAAACTGGTGGTGATGGGCGATATTAACATTAGCCCGATTGATGCTGATATCGGCATTGGGGAGCCAAACAAAAAGCGTTGGTTGAAAACAGGTAAGTGTTCATTCCAACCCATCGAACGTGAATGGTTAGCGACTCTGCAGCAATGGGGCCTTGAGGATACCTTTAGAAACTTGCACCCAACCGTCGATGACCAATACTCGTGGTTTGACTACCGCTCCCGTGGCTTTGACGACAATCGAGGGTTACGCATTGATGTTGTCTTAGCAACGCCTTCACTGGCCGCTCAATGCATCGACGCTGGCATTGATTACGAGCTGCGAGGTATTGAAAAACCGTCAGACCATGCGCCCATATGGTCAACCTTTTCTTTTTAGTACTTTGTGCATTGAGTGCCAAGAAATTGAGTACCAAAAATAAAACAGGCTTCTTCTTAGAAGCCTGTTTCTCGTTTCGTTATTCGCCATGAACGAATCATCTAGAAGAGTAGCAAAATGGCTTAAAGCACTAGCTAAGTGGTCTAAGGTACGCTAGAAAACGTTTCTCAGCATGTTTAAAGCACCACAGAATAATAAACGTCAAGCCCATGTAAAATAGTCCTGCGGCCAAGAACGATTCAAACGGGGCGTAGTAACGAGCATTAACGAGACGGGCTGCACCGGTTAAGTCCATAATAGTCACAATACCTGCCACTGCACTGCCGTGAAGCATGAAGATCACTTCGTTACTGTAGGCAGGAAGTGCGCGACGCAATGCGCTCGGCAGAATGATTCGACGATATGTTTTCGACATGCTCATTCCATACGCTTTTGCGGCTTCCACTTCACCCTTCGGCAAACCGTTAATCGCACCACGTACAATTTCCGCCGTGTACGCTGACGTGTTGAGGACAAACGCGACGAGCGCGCAAAACCACGCGTTTTCCCACAATGTATCCTTCACTGGGAAAAACTGGTCCATACCGTAATAAATCAAATAGAGCTGCACTAACAGCGGTGTGCCACGAAAAAAGTAGATGAATGTCCAGGCTGGCGCATTCCAAAAGTAATTAGGGCTGTTTCGGGCTATCGCTAAAGGGATGGCGATGGCTAAACCTAGCACTAAAGCGCAAGAGACAAGCCAGGTTGTTGTCCACAAACCATCAAGATAGATAGGAAAGCTATCAATCAGTAAAGAGAAATCCATCATCTACCTCGCATGAATGCTGAATTTACGCTCGACCAACTTAAGTAACCCCGTTGATACACTCGTAAAGAATAGGAAAATCACAGCAACCGTCATATAAAAAGTAAAAGGCATTTTCGTTGAACCCGCAGCTAATGAACTGACTCGGACCATGTCCTCAAGCCCAATGATTGAAACCAGAGCCGTGGTTTTAAGCAAAACCAACCAGTTATTACCAAACCCTGGTAACGCGTGACGAATCATTTGTGGAAGCAAGATGCGTCGAAACGCCAGAGGACCACTCATTCCATAGGCTTTTGCCGCTTCCATCTCACCTTTATCGACCGCCATAATGGCACCGCGGAAGGTTTCAGCCATGTAAGCACCGAAAATAAACCCGATCGTTAATACCCCGGCGACAAAAGGACTGACATCGATGTAATCAGGTAAATACGCTGTCCACTCGTGATCTGGATTAGACGAGGTAAACCATTCGTTAATCCATTCATTGGTCGAGTAGAGACTATTATTCAATAAGATTTGCCCACCAAAAAAGATAAGCATCATGAGTACTAAATCAGGAATTCCACGAATGACTGTGGTGTAGAGAGTCGCGATTGCCCTTGCCCAACGATATGGGGCTAATTTGGCTAAAGCGCCGAGCATACCCAGTACCATAGCTAGGATGAGCGATAGAATGGCGACTTCGATAGTTAAAACGGCCCCTTTTAATATTGAGGCTTCGTATCCTTGTAAATCTAACATAGGTTAGTTCCTAGTCCCTAGGTTGTAGTAGACGCGAATATCCAGCTGTTGGGTACATCAATTGACTAGGAACCAACAGCCAGATATCGGCTTAGCTATTACTGGCCATATACGTCGTAGTTGAAGTATTTTGCAGCAATCTCTTGATACACACCTTTCTCACGAAGCGAAAGAATCGCCGCATCGAGAGTTTTCGTTAGGTCTTTATCTTGTTTGCGAACTGCGATACCAAAACCATCACCGAACCATTTAGGATCCGTTAACGAAGGACCAACAAATTCGTACGCTTCACCGCCCGCTTTATTGAGAACACCTTCTTCAAGTGCAGAGGCATCACCAAGAACAGAAACAATGCGACCGTTAGCTAGGTCAAGGTAGGCTTCGTCAAAAGAGCCGTAACGTACGATCTCTACTGCGCTGCCATAGTTGTCAGTTAGGTACTTATCGTGTGTTGTTGCACGTTGAACACCAATCTTCACGCCTTCAAGCTTGTCGAAGTTAAGCTCAGCGCCTTTTTTAGCGATAAATTTATTTGGAATAAGCGCGTATTTACCAGTGAAATCGATACGCTTCTTACGTTCTTCTGTAATCGACATTGCTGCGATAATGGCATCGTATTTACGAGCAAGTAGCGATGGAATAATACCATCCCAATCTTGAGGTACGATCTGACATTTCACTTTCATCTCTTCACAAAGTGCATTTGCCATATCAACGTCAAAGCCTTTGAGTGAACCATCAGCTTCAGTCCAGCTAAATGGAGGATAAGCGCCTTCAATACCAAAGCGTACTGTTTTCCATTCCTTCGCTTGGGCCATACCTGTTGCTGCTGTTGCAGCAATCGCTGCTACTAGTAACCACTTTTTCATTTCCATACTCCTGTGATTGAAATTTACTTCTATAAAGTTTGATTTTTATGTGTTTTGGGTTGTGCTTACAATTCCACTAAACCAGTTTCCTGGTCTAGTAGATCGAAGATATAAATTGCTGTAAACGCTCAGATTCTGGTGCGGTAAATAGCTTGGCTGGGTCGCCTTGCTCTTCAACGATACCTTGATGTAAGAACATCACATGGTTAGAAACATCACGAGCAAACGCCATTTCATGAGTAACAACCAACATAGTGCGCCCTTCTTCGGCAAGATCTCGCATAACACCAAGAACCTCACCAACAAGTTCTGGGTCTAATGCAGAAGTCGGTTCATCGAACAGCATCACTTCTGGATCAACCGCTAAAGCGCGAGCGATTGCTGCACGTTGCTGTTGCCCACCCGATAAGTGACCAGGGTAATAATCTTTTCGTTCGTACAAGCCCACTTTCTTTAACAACAATTCCGCATTTTCAATGGCTTGAGCTTTGGGAACACCGAGAACGTGTACAGGCGCTTCAATCACATTTTCCAATACCGTCATATGCGACCATAAATTAAAGCCTTGAAAGACCATAGCTAGCCGAGAACGAATTCGTTGAACTTGTTTTTCATTCGCAGGAACCGCTTCACCCGAACGATTCTTTTTCATATCGATCAATTCACCATTGACCCAAATATCACCAGACGTGGGAGTTTCAAGTAGGTTTATACATCGCAGAAAAGTACTCTTGCCTGAACCGGAAGAGCCAATGATAGAAATAACATCGCCTTTATGTGCCTCTAACGAAATGCCTTTCAGTACTTCATTTTGACCAAATGTCTTGTGTAGTTCCTTAATATCTAGCGCTGGTACTTCATTCATGCGCTCGTACTCCCTATTTCGATATGACTGCTGGGCTCCGCCCACATTGCGATTCAAACTAGCACCCCTTATTGATAGATGCAACAAATTATTAACCTGTCTTTTTGAAATATATAGCTACTTTATATGAGTAATAATTCAAACATCAGGCTAATAATCTACCAAAGACGCATAAAATGAATAATTTGAATCATTATTCCAACATTGCAAATGTTAATGGATTTATAAAAAATAGATATGGTTCAACATTTGTAAACCTTTACTTATCTTGTTCACTACGTTTGTTTCAAAAATCACTCGTAATAGAATGTAGCTTACTTTCATTATCAATATTTTTTATGTAACTTAATTTCAATATCAATATTACTTTTACACACATCTCCCTCAGTTCTGTAGCTTTATTTCACAATGTTTTATAAAGTGATCAAGATCAATCAAGCCATATAGCAAGCGGGGTAAACTCGCAAAAAATCGAAAGTGTAAACAAACACTACATGCTTTATCTTTAATTGAGAATTAACACAATTATCTCGTACCACTCCAGCAACTTACTACTAACGAGTTGCAGGTTTCGGATTGAACAAATGACTACTTTTATTATGAGGAATCTATGTCAGACGCAGTGAATAAACCGCACTCTGATTCGGATATTGAGAACAAGAGCTACCAAGAGCTCCACCGTCCAGCATCTGAGTTTGCTAGCCGTTCAGACTATTTAGATCATGAACTGCAAATTATGAAACCACGCCGCTTTGGGCTTAACCTGCCTGGTCGTGATTTCCGATTTGAATTAGAAGACTTAGTACCTGCCCTTGCTGGTACGATTGGTATTATCGCCATGTACTCTGCGGTAATGATGTCTTGGGCTGATGGCCTAACGGCGGCATGGGATCATGTTGAGCTAGGCAAGGACTTCGCCATTGAAGTAGCCCGTGTTGAAATGCTTATCCCAGCGTTACTGTTCTGTATCTTGGCATCTGGTATATTTAACCCTAGAGCAAACTTAGCCGGTAACCACGGCCCGATGATTCCTCTGATCGGTAGTATCGCTCTTGCTGGTGCCCACCCTCTTGCGCTTGCTATTTTATTAGGCGTTTTCGGTTTGTTGCTCAGTTACTTCAAAGGGGGATCCAAACTGGTTAACCTCACTTCCCAAGGAACAGCTGGGGGGTTATTAATATTCCTCGGCTTTACTGGTGTAATGAGCCAAATAGGTTCGATTCAAACATGGGCAACAGGACTTCAGTCTTCTACAGTGGAAGCCGGCAGCCTTGGCTACATTGGTTTAGTGGTACTAGGCATCAACATTGTGGTTTACGCGATTCTCGCGAAGATCAACATGCGTTGGTTGGCGATTCCTGTTTGTGCGTTCACCGGCCTTATAATTGCTTTAGGCCTTGGAGCGGGTTTTGACCTTACGTTTGAAACAGAAATGGGCTTACCTAATCTAAACCCTGTTTACTGGTGGGGAAGCACAGAACAAGGTTGGCAATTAGGTCTTCCTAATCTGGAACACTTCATTGCATCACTTCCATTTGCCATTCTTGCGGTTGCGATGTGGTCGCCAGACTTCCTAGGTCACCGTATCTTCCAAGAGCTGAACTACCCACGTAAGACTGAAAAAGTATTAATGGACGTGGATGACACTATGACCATGTGTTCTTTCCGTCAAATGGTGGGGACTGCAGTAGGTGGTGGTAACATCACATCATCTTGGGGAACGTACATGATCCCGGCTGCAATCGCTAAGCGCCCTATTCCTGCTGGTGCGATTTTACTGGGTTCACTGTGTATTATTGTTGCAATCCTTGGTTTCCCAATGGATGTTGCGGTATGGCCTCCAGTGATGCGTGTTGCTCTTCTTGTGGGGGTTTTCTTACCTCTGCTTGAAGCAGGTATGCAGATGGTCAAAGACACGAAGGATTCTCAAGCTGCGGGTATTTGTATCTTCGGATCAGCGGTTGTTAACCCTGTGCTAGCTTGGGCACTGACGATGCTTCTCGATAACAATGGTTTGATTGGTGATAAAGAGCGTGCTTCTAAATTATCATTCGTAGACAAAATTGTGATTCCAGCTGGCGTACTCATCATTTGTTTGATTGCTATGCTTGCTGTTGGTATGTTAGAAAGTCAGTACGGGCTTAAAGCCTGGCTGTAGATTAAAAAAAAGTTAGGGTGATGGCGTTCATCACCCTTTTTTTTCAACTTTATTTTACTTTTATTGATTTAGTTTAAGTTTTGTAAAAATATTTTAGAGTATGATTCGCCCATGTCGTGAGTGTTGTTATCCAAAATTTAATGCCACACTCGATGTAAATGGCAATATGTATAATTTTCGAGATGCCAGTTTCTACTATTATAGATATTGTTATTAATGTGAGTACTGATCTTCCTCTGAAGATAGCTGTTCATACAGTGAACCCAGTACGTGTTTTTTCTACTAAAAAGGTAGGTATGTCATGGCAGAGCAATTTGCTAAAGCTTGGGAAGGTTTTGCTAACGGTGATTGGCAAAACGAAGTAAACGTTCGTGATTTTATTCAAAAGAACTACACGCCGTATGAAGGCGACGAATCTTTCCTAGTTTCTGAAGGTACTGAAGCAACTAACGTGCTTTGGAACAAAGTAATGGAAGGTATCAAACAGGAAAACGCAACGAAAGCACCTGTTGATTTCGATACGTCTGTTATCTCTACCATCACTTCTCATGATGCTGGTTATATCGAACAAGACCTAGAAACAATTGTTGGTCTACAAACAGAAAAACCACTAAAGCGTGCCATCATCCCTAATGGTGGTGTACGTATGGTTGAAGGTTCTTGTAAAGCATATGGTGAAACTCTTGACCCTATGGTTTCAAAGATCTACTCAGAATACCGTAAAACGCACAATGCAGGTGTTTTCGATATCTACACACCTGACATTTTAAAATGTCGTAAATCAGGTGTTCTAACAGGTCTTCCTGATGCATACGGTCGTGGTCGTATCATTGGTGACTACCGTCGCGTAGCACTATACGGTGTAGACTTCCTAATGAAAGACAAGCAAGCTCAGTTTGCTTCTCTTCAAGAGCGTTTCGAAAATGGCGAAGATCTCGCTGCTACAATGCAACTTCGTGAAGAAATCTCTGAGCAACACCGCGCTCTAGGCCAAATGAAAGTAATGGCTGAGAAATACGGCTTTGATATTTCTGGCCCTGCTCAAACAGCTCAAGAAGCAATCCAATGGACTTACTTCGGCTACCTAGCGGCAGTTAAATCTCAAAACGGTGCAGCAATGTCTCTAGGTCGTACTTCGACTTTCCTAGACGTGTTCATCGAGCGTGATATTGCTTCTGGTGCTATCACTGAAGTTCAAGCTCAAGAAATGATTGACCACTTCGTAATGAAGTTACGTATGGTTCGTTTCCTACGTACTCCTGAGTACGATGAGCTATTCTCTGGTGACCCAATCTGGGCTACTGAGTCAATGGGTGGTATGGGTGTTGATGGTCGTACACTGGTTACGCGTTCAAACTTCCGTTTCCTAAACTCGCTATACACTATGGGGCCTTCTCCAGAGCCAAACATCACGGTTCTTTGGTCTGAGCAGCTTCCAGACGGCTTCAAACGTTTCTGTGCGAAGGTATCTATCGATACGTCTTCTATCCAGTACGAAAATGATGACCTAATGCGTCCTGACCTAGGTTCAGACGACTACGCTATCGCATGTTGTGTTTCACCAATGATCGTTGGTAAGCAAATGCAGTTCTTCGGTGCTCGTGCTAACCTTGCGAAAACAATGCTTTACGCAATCAACGGCGGTGTCGATGAGAAGCTGAAGATGCAAGTTGGCCCAGTTGGCGACAAGATCACTGACGAAGTTCTAAGCTACGATGACGTAATGGGTCGCCTAGACACATTTATGGATTGGTTAGCAAAACAATACGTGACTGCGCTTAACAGCATCCACTACATGCACGACAAGTACAGCTACGAAGCGTCTCTAATGGCTCTTCATGACCGTGATGTTCGTCGTACTATGGCATGTGGTATCGCAGGTCTTTCTGTAGCGGCTGACTCTTTATCTGCAATCAAATACGCAACGGTTAAACCAGTGCGTGATGAAGACGGCATCGCGATCGATTTCGATATCGAGGGTGACTACCCTAAATTTGGTAACAACGACGCACGCGTAGATGACATCGCATGTGAACTTGTTTCTACGTTTATGGGCAAAATCCGTAAACTTAAGATGTACCGTGACGCTATTCCGACTCAGTCTATCCTTACTATCACTTCTAACGTTGTGTACGGTAAGAAAACAGGTAACACACCTGACGGCCGTCGTGCTGGTGCTCCTTTCGCTCCTGGTGCTAACCCAATGCACGGTCGTGATGAGAAAGGTGCTGTAGCTTCACTGACTTCAGTAGGTAAACTACCGTTTGCAGACGCACAAGATGGTATCTCTTACACTTTCTCTATCGTGCCAAACGCACTAGGTAAAGAAGAAGATAGCCAACGCGCTAACCTTGCAGGCCTTATGGATGGTTACTTCCACCATGAAGCTGGCGTTGAAGGTGGCCAACACCTTAACGTGAACGTTCTTAACCGCGATACACTAGAAGACGCTGTTAAGCACCCTGAGAAATACCCACAGCTAACTATCCGTGTTTCTGGTTATGCTGTTCGCTTTAACTCTTTAACTAAAGAGCAGCAAGCTGACGTAATCGCGCGTACTTTCACTGAATCTTTATAAGATTTAGCGAAACATAAAGCGTAGAAGCCCTGCTTACTCATTCAGTAAGCAGGGCTTTTTTCCGACTACAATTCACCAAAAATCGTTGTTAAGTCTATTAATTCGATTACGCGCACAGTTTTAACGCTTCATTATTCTATCGCTCACTTTGGCGTGTTTTTTGCTGTACTATTTAGAGTCAGTAATCAGTTGTAGTACTAAAATGAAGTCTCAAATTCTCCTTGCTTTAATTATCGCCTCGTCAAGTGTTACCGCATCTGAACGATCCACCGTTTCATTTTCTCTTGATAACGATGGCATCTTTGGGGTCGACCAAGATTACACCAATGGTATTTTTCTCTCTTATACCTCTGGGGCAATCAATACTCCTTGGATTCTTACCCCTCTAAGCTTATCCGTTTGGGGAGCCTCTCCCTTAGACAAAGTCGAGTTTACGTTAGGGCACAAAATGTGGACGCCTTCAGACATTGAAGCAATGGAACCCCTTGCCAATGACCGGCCGTATGCAGGTTACTTCCATGGTGAACTTAACTTCATCAGCCTTCACCCACAGCAAGCTCAGCGATTTAACCTCACTCTTGGTGCAACCGGTGAAAATTCATTAGCGGGTCAAGCACAAAAATTAGTTCATAGTATTACTGGATCTGACGATCCAAACGGTTGGGACTACCAAGTTGATGAAGGTCTGGTCGGCAGTGTTGGCTATCTATCGCACTTTAATTGGGGGCGCAGCCGTTCATTCGGTAATACTGAATTGGAAGTGTCTAACGTCAGCGAAGGTAATATAGGGAGCTTTAGAAGTGATCTTTCTACTGGGATGATGTTTCGATGGGGTACGGACCTTGGCGGCAACATGGGCGCTGCCAACATTTCAACAGAAAATCCATTTCGACCCGGTATGATTGGCGCGTCTAATACTGCTTGGTTTGTCTTCACTGGCATTGAAGGTCGCTATCGATTCAACGACATCACCATTGAAGGCGAACGACCTAATATTTCGAATCCTGAGAACTACCCAAGCACTCTTGAAAACTGGCAATCTACGGCGGTCTTAGGCGCGGTTTGGTACAACCAATACGTCGGAGTCAGTTTAACCGTCACCGCAAAAACCCCCGATTATAAAGAAGCACCAAGCTCGA
>NZ_JBNGCJ010000561.1:0-1981 GCF_049974785.1 Vibrio genomosp. F10 str. 9ZD137 | reverse complement strand
CTATTGTACTCTGGCAATCCATATCGCGTTCGTGTACTTCCCAATGTTAAATCAATATTTTCATGCTGATTGATCGCTTTCTCCATGCTTTTCTCTAAGCGCAAGGTATCGAGCCAAATGAGAGGAAGATCGTGAAAGTGGTAATGGTTAATGAGGTACTGTTTCATGAAGTTCTTTTCAACGATACAGCCATGAGCCACAATGTATTTCCCTTGCGCCGCTTCAAAAAATGTCATCATCGCATCATGAATCGACACGCCAGCCGCTAACATTTGTGGGGTAATGTGGTTAATGACCGCAGTTTCAGGGTTGATCTGAGAATCATCGTTAATGTAGATATGATGCGCGGATGCGAGATCAACTCGACCTCCTGATATTTCTACCCAACCCATCGATAGAATAATATCCTTCTCACTGTTTAAACCTGTGGTTTCAATATCCAGTACAATGTATTCGCCATCTTTAGCCAGCTCCTCAAACGTTGGCAAGGGCTCTTTAAGCAGTTGTTCAAGAAGCAAAGGCAGCTTCATCGTCGCCAAACAGTGCTTACGTTTTCGTTTTAATCGCTCTAGTGGGTGAAAGTAGTGTAATGGTGAAAAGTGTAATCGTGCTTTCATTAGCGATTCCCAAAGCGCACTTTAGCGGCATCTTGCAGATCTGCGATGATTCTAAATGCATCTTTCAAATGCTTTCGCTCAAAACTGCCAAAGCTATTCGGGTTGATGTTGTTATCCGGTATTTGACCATTTTTTAAAGCGTCAAGCTGGTGATTGAACCGGAAGGATAAAATGAACTGATACGCACCTAGGATATTTTTAAGGGCATCTTCACTGAGCAGCCCTTTCTCGTGGGCGGCGGCAAAACGTTCTTCGGTTGCCGACACATCGCTTTCTACCGCTAAGCCGTAAATTCGCGCTAGATCGATGATAAGGTTAATGGCGTATTTTTTTACATTCAGT
Source organism: Vibrio genomosp. F10 str. 9ZD137 (assembly GCF_049974785.1). Taxonomy (NCBI): domain Bacteria; kingdom Pseudomonadati; phylum Pseudomonadota; class Gammaproteobacteria; order Vibrionales; family Vibrionaceae; genus Vibrio; species Vibrio genomosp. F10. The sequence goes on along the minus strand of NZ_JBNGCJ010000561.1, from coordinate 1,022 downwards.
GTTTTCTTATTTTCCCCCGACTTTTCCAACACGAGGCTATTGAAAATACCCAGAGGCGGATTAGTACTTATGGCATCTTTCACCAGCGTACCCAAGAACTCTCGATTATTCTTGATGTTCGAATGAAGTTCATCACGCAATACCGTTTCAAACTCTTTGTTCCCATAAATCGTGCGAATTTCTAGGAAAACGCTGATATTAAGCAAACGCTCGTATTCTGGGTTAGACACCCATTTTTTATAATAGTGCTTCCACACGTTTAACGGCTGGCACCATTTTGGTGTCGCGGCCATGTATTTACCTGGACACAATGGGTAATCACAGCTCGCGAGGCCATTTGTCACGATCTGCGCAAAATGTTGGAAATAAACCCGGTCATTGTCGGTTGCAGAATCATCAAGAACAATGGCGCTGTCTTGATCTGACAGCATGTGAACTTCGTTTCGCGCATGCGACCCAGCCACAATCCACGAAAAGTCACACGGTGGCGGCCCTAACTGGTCAATCGCGAATTGAATGAACCTTCTCGTGTAAGCATCCATGATCATGGTCATGACTTTACCCACGGTTTCAGGGGCTACTTTCCCTTCGACCAACGCTTCAAATATGGCTTGTCTTTCGGCAGTGAAACTCGCGAGCGCACTTGGTTCCGTTGCATATTTTATTTTTTCAATCAAGAAAATTGCTTGTACACGGTGATTCTGAACCAGGTGGGAAGTGGTTAATAAGCCAATCACCTTATTGTCTTTTACTACAGGTAAGTTTCGAATGTTGAACTGCATCATAACGGAAGCCGCATGAAGGACTAGGTCATCAGGCTTGATGGTCAATGGGGAATGTGTCATCACGTCAGATATTGGTCGATCTACATCCACTCGGTGAGCAATAACGCGTTTTGTCATGTCTCGATCAGTAATTAAGCCAACAATGTTATCGTTCTCATAAATGACGGCGCATGATGTGCGATGAACAATACGCATTTCATGGGCGACTTGCTGGATCGTCTGATCGGCAGTAACAAC
>NZ_JBNGCJ010000560.1:0-1144 GCF_049974785.1 Vibrio genomosp. F10 str. 9ZD137 | reverse complement strand
ACGCTCAATCTGTTGTATTACTTCGTAAAGGTCATGCTCGGGTCCATTTTTCACATCCGCAATCGCTTTCAGGTGAACTTGCACTTCCGCGATAATATTGGTCTTGGGTAGCTTAACCAATAAATTCAAATCTCGGTAGCCAGAAGGGGCAGGACTTTTAAATCGGTTTTTGATTTTCACAATCTCCGTTTCTCTATCCAACGCTTCATAGACTTCCATCAAGCTTTCAATATCGTTCGCGATGATTGTCGCTCTGGCAACATCGGTAATACGTTCCACTTTTCCACCAAGTTCATGTTTGATTTTTTCTTGGGCGCGATGTGAAGATTTAATCCCAGCAAAGTAGGCATGGGTTTGGGTCAGTAATGCTGTGCTGTTGCAGATATCTTCAAGTTCAAATTGCGCCTGATGAGATTTACTGTAGAGCGTGTCAAAGTCTGAATATGGCTGAATCGGGGTGACGTTGGTTGATTGAATAGCGTACAAGCCGCTTAAATTGTGTTTAAACAACTTAGCGCATACTTCGTTATGACTGGTTGAAAGCTTGTCTTCATCCGCTGGTGAAGTCGGAAGCGCTGCGAATGCAGGTGCACGGGTCAGCATCAATAGCATCATTGCTGTCGTACGAAGAAAAAGACTCATTCATTCTCCTTAATAAGTAACCTAGTAAAAAGTGGATATAAAAGACACTAAGTTCAAACAAATTAAGCAGTTAAACTAGATATTGGGGGGCCAATAACCAAATCAAACCCTATTATCTCGTTTAGTGCGAGAAGCTAGAAATAGATCACATTTTATCGCTAATGGCTTAGAAAAACGTAATCAATCCTGAACTGTGTAGTCATTATATCGGGCGTATATTAATGGGATATGAACACACTGGTTATAAATAATTTAACACGTTAAAATCCGATGCACTTATCAACATATCTTCAAACACAAGGAACAACAATGAACGATCCAGACTTTTGGCACAGTAAGTGGGCCGCAAATCAAATTGGATTTCATTTGGAAGACGTGAATCCACTATTAATTCAGTATTGGCCAAAAACACAACCTAAAAGAAGCGATTCAGTGTTGGTGCCACTGTGTGGAAAATCAGAAGATTTGGTGTGGTTGGCGACCCGCCATGATGATGTCCAAG
>NZ_JBNGCJ010000559.1:0-1428 GCF_049974785.1 Vibrio genomosp. F10 str. 9ZD137 | reverse complement strand
GAACGAGCCGCGGTTTTGGCAGTGAAGAATTTAAGCAGATCGGTGAGTGGATTGGTGACGTACTCGATGGCCTTGTAGAAAGCCCAGAAGGTAATCCTGACGTTGAGCAACGCGTTCGCAAGCAGGTGAAAACACTGTGCGCTCGTTTTCCGCTATACCAGTAAGAATTAAACAACTTTTAAAAACTAACAGTTATTTTTGGAGATGAAGCAATGGATAACACACTGAAGTTTGCAGATAGCCACGAGTGGGTTAAAGACAACGGTGACGGCACAGTAACGATCGGTATTTCAGAGCATGCACAAGAGATGCTTGGTGATGTCGTGTTTGTTGACCTGCCAGAAGCTGATGATGAAATTGAAGCGGGTGAAAGCTTTTCTTTGGTTGAGTCGGTAAAAGCAGCCTCTGATATTTATGCGCCAGTGACGGGTGTGATCGTTGAAATTAACGAAGAGCTCGAAGACAGCCCTGAGTTAATTAACGAAGAGTCGTACGAAGGTGGTTGGATTGTAAAAGTGAAACTTTCTGACCCTTCAGAGCTTGATAATCTAAAAGACGCGGAAGAATACCTGAACTCTATTGATGATGAGTAATTAGGGAAGGACATGAAAGCTGCTCATTTGTTACCCCAACAAGAGCAGCTTTTTTTAAAGATGAATATTGATAACCTTGGCACCCACAGTTAGCCATATTTATCTGATTGATAAGGTAAAGGAACAATGACTGAATTAACTCAAAGCCCGTTACTTGCAGATCTGGGCACTCAAAATGAATTCGTTGCACGCCACAACGGGCCTAACAAAGCAGATCAACAAAAAATGCTCGAAGCGATTAACGCTGCTAGCTTAGACTCTCTGATTGATGAAACGGTCCCGTCACAGATTCGCATTGAAAAGCCAATGACACTGGCTGCGCCAAAGAGTGAAACGGATATGCTGGTCGCGATGAAAGCGTTCGCCAACCAGAACCAAGTTAAGCGTACCTTTATCGGCCAAGGTTATTACAACACCTTCACCCCAAATGTCATTTTACGCAATGTGTTAGAAAATCCAGGTTGGTACACAGCGTACACACCTTATCAGCCTGAAATCTCTCAAGGCCGATTAGAGTCTCTACTGAATTTCCAGCAAATGGTGATGGATTTGACGGCAATGGATATTGCCAACGCATCACTGCTTGATGAAGCCACTGCCGCTGGCGAAGCCATGACGCTTTGTAAACGAGCAGGCAAAAGTAAAAGTAAAGTCTTTTTCGTCGCAGACGATGTACACCCTCAGACGCTAGAAGTGGTTAAAACTCGCGCTGAATACATCGGCTTTGACGTGTTGGTTGGCGAGCTAGAATCACTGCCTCAACATGACGTATTTGGTGCCTTGCTTCAGTACCCTAGCACCACAGGTCAAGTACGAGATCGGAAGAGCGGATCAG
>NZ_JBNGCJ010000558.1:0-3118 GCF_049974785.1 Vibrio genomosp. F10 str. 9ZD137 | reverse complement strand
CGCCAGCGCCGACGCAGACGGCGACGGTTTAACCAATGGCGAGGAAACCACCGCGGGCAGTGATCCACTGGATGGCAACTCCCCGATTTATGCAGGTAATAGCGATGTGGACGGCAATCGAATCCCGAACGGTGTTGATGAACATTACGATCCGAATGCCGATCAAGACGGTGATGGCCTCACTAATGAACAGGAATATATCGAAGGCAGTGACCCAACCAACCCGAACGACCCCGTTTATGCAGGGAACGAAGACCTCGACGCAGACGGTATCCCCAATGGCGTCGATGAAGATTACCTTCCCACTAACGATGGCGATGGCGATGGCTTTAGCAATGGCGAAGAATACGGCGCAGGCTCCGACCCGGCAGATGCCAATAACCCGGTATTCGCGGGAAACGAAGATTTAGATGACGATGGCGACCCCAATGGCATCGACGACGATTACAGCTCTTCTAGCGATGAGGACAGTGATGGTCAAAGCAACCAAACCGAGTATCAAAATGATGGGAACCCGACCGATCCAAACATCCCACTTTACGCAGGAAATCAAGATCTGGATGGCGACGGTACGGTCAATGGTGCGGATACCGACTACAATGCATCGGGAGATTTTGATGGTGATGGCATTCAAAACCAGGCGGAGTATCAGCAAGGCAGCGATCCCGCCGACCCTAACAGCCCGATTATACAAGGCAATGAAGATTCCGATGGCGATGGTATCCCCAATGGTGCCGACCCAGATGTAAACCCTGGTTCTGATGCCGCTGGGGATGCTGACGGGGATGGGGTGTCCAACCTCGACGAATACAACCAAGGCAGCGACCCATTGGTCAAGAACGTGCCGACATTGACACAGTTTGATATGTCTAAATCAGCGATCCAACCAGGAGAGAGCGTTGGGGCTACGTATACCTGGGATCAAAACCAAGGCGCTCCTGGGGAAAAAGTGTTGTACCAATGGAAAACGCCCAATGGGTCAGTGCTATTAAAAGGAGAGGCGAGCGGCGGCGTTATTCCCAATTTTACGTTGAGTGAAATAGGGATTTACACGCTGTTAGTGACACCTTCAAACAGTGCCAATATCAACGGCCCATCGCTTGCTGGCAACATAAAGGTCGAATAGGCCATTGTTATTTGCAACTCATCGTTATTTGCAAATAATCGTTATTTAGGAATGATTGTTATTAAAGAATAATGGTTACTTGAGAGTGATGGTTACTTGAGAGTGATGGTTACTTGAGAATGATTGTTGTCTTAAAAGATATTGTCATGCGCTGTGCGTTGACTTCCTAAGTGCTAGGCGGTGAACGCACACCGAGATCCATCGACAAAGATCCTAAATTAAGCCCCTAAACTATAGTATGAACAATGTATAAGCTTGACTTACCTAATAATACCTTTTTATTTATCTACGCTATACTCTTGTTGATCTATCTAACAATAAGACAGGGAAAGATGAGTAAGCAGTTAAAAAATATTATTATCTTTAGTGAAGTGTACTCTCAGGGAAACTATCGTGATGCCTCGGCAAACCTGGGTATGTCGATAGCCACCATTTCTAGGGCAATCAATGAACTGGAAGAAGACAGCGAAGTTCAGTTGTTTATCAACGTCAAAGGCGAATTTCGTCCGACGGTTTATGCCCATACGCTTTACGAACGATTAACCGTGACTAATACAGAACTTGTGAGCACTTATAACCTGTTTAAATCCGACAGTCACTGCGTTAACGTGCTTATCCCACCACAGCTATCCTCCTCGAATTTGGTTGAAAAACTGGTGGAATACAATCAAGAGTTTGATGTTGCTCTCGTCATTAACGAAGCGCACAGATACGGCTCTTATGACGAAGCCTATACCGCACTGGTGAATGGCGAACTGGATTTTATGTTGGATGGCTACCCCAATAAAGCCAATAGCTTTATTTCAGAGCATATCGGCGAGTTCAACGTCTCACTGATTGCGTCTAAGAAGTATCACGACTCCATCAGCGTGAATGACATAGACGAAAAAACCAAGTTCGCTAAATATTCTTGGCTGGGGCAAACGGGCGATTATTTTCACCAGTATTTTGGCGTGACACCGGAAAAACAGGTTGGATTTGTCACTCAAAACGCGACGACCTATTTTCAGGTGGTGAAAGAGACCCCTTTTATCGGTATCTGCCGAACGGATATCCTTCCCGACTTAGAAAAACACTATGTCTATGATGAAAGTCCATTCATGACGGCCAACATGTATTTTGTTACCACAAAAGCGGCCTTACACAACAAGCCGGTAGTAAAGTGGTTTTATGAAAACTTTAAAAACAGCGACCAGATGATTCCGAATAGAGACTTAAAGATGAAGTGATCTGGGATCCAAGTGTCCTCGAGGGATGAAAAAGCGATAAGACGCTATTTTAATTAGACGCTATTTTTTGTTAGACGCTATCTTATATTAGATGCGATTGTTTATTAGAAGCGATTGTTTACAAGAGAGTGAGTGATTTTTTGTAACCAAACAAACAGATCACTCACTCTCTGAAACCGAACCTCTTCAGTTTAGTCTTGCCTAAATGAATTAATGGCGCTCAAGATCAAGCTGCATGACCTTAACCCAAGCCTGAACAAAATCGGTAACAAAACGATTTTTTGCGTTATCAAAAGCGTACACTTCTGCAACGGCTCTGAGCTCTGAGTTTGAACCAAAGATCAAATCCACCGGTGTTGCCGTGTATTTCACCTTACCTGTTTTCAGCTCAACACCCTCGTATATGCCTTCTGATTTCGCTTTTCGCCACTGAATGGACATATCCAACAAATGCACAAAATAATCATTATTGAGCGTACCCGGCTGGTCGGTAAACACACCATGAGAGCTACGATCTGTATTCGTATTCAGTGCGCGCATTCCTCCGATAAGCACCGTCATCTCTGGGACAGTTAACGTCAGCTGGTCTGCTTTGTCGACCAACGCCTCAACCGGAGACAGCGAATAGCCACTCTGATCATCGCTTTTTTGATAAAAATTGCCTTCATAAAAATTACGGAAGCCATCAGCATGCGGTTCAAGCACAGCAAAAGAAGCCACATCTGTGTTTTGTTGTGTTGCATCGGCTCGCCCTGGGGTAAAG
>NZ_JBNGCJ010000557.1:0-3847 GCF_049974785.1 Vibrio genomosp. F10 str. 9ZD137 | reverse complement strand
GGGGTAATCATGCCGAGTTTATTGAAAAATCGGCGGCGGCAGGTTTTATGGTTCACAAGGTAACGGATTACAAATCTGTGGTTAAATACCATGGTGAATACGTGATTTTCCCACGAAATCAGGGTAATCAACTGGCTGAAATTCCATTGAATCTGAATATAGATTAAGACGTTAAGATAGACGAAGCTTTCAGAGGTTAAACAAGATTTAATGAAAAGACGTACTCAATGAGGGCACGTCTTTTTTTTACTTGTTGCCGTGTGCATTTTTGACTATAGCTTTAACCATTCCGTTGAAGATAAAGAGGTGAGCTGGCATCATTGCAAACCAGTAGAGTAACCCTAAGAACCCTTGTGGGTGCCACCAAGCGGTGATGGTGAGCTCTCTTTCATTTCCTAAGTCTGCAATCGCGACCTCTAAGCGCCCTAGGCCCGGCCCTTTCATTCCAAACAAAAGAGAAAGAAATTGATCTTTTTCACATCGGATGACTTTCCAAGAATCAATGTAATCTCCGACCTTGAGCTCTGGCCCTTCTGGCTCGCGACGTTGCGGCACTCCTCCACCAAATAAAACATCCAGCCACTCCCGCGTACGCCATAGAGTATTGGCAAAGAAATACCCGTGTTTACGACTGCCTATTTGCTGAGCAACCTTCCACAATTGCTCCGATGATAAGTGTGTTTTAATCGTGGCACCTGCCTGTTTAGGGTAATAACCGTAACCGGGTTGCCATCGACTGAGCGCTTCCGGTTCAAATCCCCAAACATTGCTTCGAACAAATGTGCCTTCTTCTTTGATGGCGGTCTTAACGGCTTGTTTATAGGAAATAAGAGTCTGCGGGTAGTCTTTCTGAGCTTGGTTTGAATCGGAAATATAATCATGTTCTAAGCCCGCGAGTAACGCTCGGCCTATGTTACTTGGTACGGATGTGACTAAACCTAGCCAGTAGGACGCTAGCTTAGGTGTCAGCAAGGAAGTGGACCAGAGCCGAAACGGTTTATTCGCGATCTCGCAAATGGTTTTAAACTGCTCTCGATAAGAGAGGACATCTGGACCACCGATAGAAAACTGTCGATGTTCAGTCGGGGATTCTTTGGCGATTTCAATCAAATAGTGATTGAGGTTTTGAAGAGCGATTGGGTTTGCTTTTGAATCGACCCATTTAGGTGCAATCATCACGGGTAAGTTGTAAACGAAGTCCCTCATTATTTCAAAAGCTGCTGAACCTGGCCCAATGATAACCCCCGCTCTTAGCTCGGTGACCGGTACGCTGCTTTGCCTAAGAATATCGCCAGTCTGACGCCTTGCATCTAGGTGCGCGGAATTACCCGTTTGAGGTTGCAACGCGCTGAGGTAAATGACTTGCTGTACCGAGCTGTTTACCAATGCAGCTTTAAAGTTGTGCGCTAGGGAGAGCTCGTATTCTAAAAAGTCGTGCCCTGCGGCCATGCCGTGAACAAGAAAGTAGATCAGATCAAATTGAGGAATCAATTGTAGAGTTTCTTCACGATGAGCAAGGTCTAGGTAGGTAAACCTTAAATTAGCGTGAGGCGTTACTCTTGCTTTCAAGTATTCAAGATTTCGAGCTGCTGCTGTTACATTGTAACCTTTAGAAAGGAGGATCGGTAATAACTGAGAGCCTACGTATCCTGATGCGCCAAGAACCAAAACCTTTTTCATACATTCCCTTCAATCACCATGGTTAAGAATATATTACTGTATACTATAACGCGTTGATTTTCTGTTTATTGAGCGTATGAGGTTCAAGTGCCAGATTATCGCGGTCATGCCGAATACCCCTATGCCTAGTGCAAAAGCAACAAGTAAGAAAATGGTTTATTATAAAATGAGAAGTGACGCGGTTAATTATTGCAATTGAATGCATATCTTGTGATCAGGTGTCCAAAATACTTTCTAGAAAGCTCAATTTAGTGTAGATTCTCCTTCCCAGTCATATTATTGCGAGCTATTTAATGTTAAAGCTGAACAACCTATGTAAAGGATACGTTGACGGTGGTGAATTCCACCCAGTTTTACAGGGTGCAGAACTGACATTAAATCAAGGCGATCAGGTTGCTCTTATGGGCGAAAGTGGTACAGGGAAAAGTACGTTACTTAACTTGATAGCAGGGCTTGACACCATCGATTCAGGAGAAGTTCAATATCCGAATTTCTCGATGCATGACAGTCCAGAATACCTAAGAACAGCATACCGCCGTAACAATGTTGGTCTTATTTTCCAGCAATTCAATTTACTCCCTACGCTAAATGTTGCCGATAACATTCGCTTTTGTCGTCAGCTTAAAGGGTTACCAGAAGATCATGGACTGTGGCGACAAATTTTGTCGGCGTTGGATCTTATGCCTCTCTTAGGGCGCTACCCAGAAGAAGTATCAGGTGGGCAGCAGCAGAGGGCTGCCATAGCAAGAGCCTTGTATATGGAGCCAAAGATTTTGTTGGCCGATGAGCCCACCGGTAGCTTAGATGAAAGAAACGCTGAAGCGGTGATGCGCTTGCTGACTTCCTTAACTCGCCAGTTAGATTGCACGCTTTTGTTGGTCACGCACAGCGATAAAGTGGCCGAGCACATGGATGGTCGGATTCGTCTTCAAGGAGGGCAACTCCATGTTATGGCCCGTAGTTAAAGCGTTATTCGGGCACTATCGTCGTTACCCTTTACAGATGCTCTTAGTTTTACTTGGGTTAACGTTAGGGGTTTCTTTGCTGGTTGGGGTTACTTCTATCAATCATCATGCTCGTCAGAGCTACGCTGACGGTGAGAAACTCTTTTCTAATCCATTACCCTATCGAATTCGCCCTAAGCACATTAGTAATACGGTCCCTCAGGGCTTATACATTCAGCTAAGACGAGATGGTTTTAATGAGTGTGTCCCATTCGTTCAACAAAATCTCACGACCGATGATGGCGACGAATTAGTGTTGGTAGGTTTGGATCCTATTTCCATGTTTCAAGCTGAACAGGGGATGTCACTGGCACAACTCAAAAGTCTGGATCTCATGGATCCACCGTATCCAATTGTTGTGAGCCAAGGGCTAGCTGAACGTCATGACTGGAAAGATGGAGATTCAATAACGCTAGACGATCAATCGCTTCTTGGGCCCATTGTTGTCGACAAAAATAAAAGCTTGAGCGGCACTCGCATGATTGCTGATATCTCACTACTTAGAATGCTTAATCGCAGCTCCGGTATAGGCCTGATCGCTTGCGAAGAAATGCCAAAAGACAAATTAGCCAAATTAAAGAGCAGTCTTCCTAACGGTCTATCTTTATCACGTAGCTCCCATTCAGAACTTGAATCATTAACCAATGCCTTCCATATGAACCTAAGCGCGCTTGGTATGCTGGCCTTTGTCGTCGGATTGTTTATCTTTTACCAAGCCATTTCACTTTCATTCGTTCAGCGTCAGCCTCTTGTTGGCATTTTACGACAGACTGGGGTGTCAGGCTGGCAATTGGCTCAAGCGTTATCAATAGAACTCATTGGTATGATATTAATCAGCTGGCTATGTGGTAATGTGTTCGGATTGATGCTTGCAAATCAATTAATCCCAGCTGTAGCCACCAGTTTGGGTGAGCTTTACAACGCGAATGTAGGTATTGATATTGGTTGGAGCTATTACTCAAGTTTTTACAGTCTAGGCATGTGTGTACTAGGGGTGATTACTGCATGTATTTGGCCACTTGTTCGTTTGCTGCGCTCACAGCCGAATCGATTGACTTCGCGTTTATCGCTGGTCAGGTTTGCTGGAACCGAATTTACCCTCCAAGCTTTTTTAGCTTGCGCACTATGTGTTGCGGGTGTGGCTATCTACCAAGTGCCCCAAA
>NZ_JBNGCJ010000556.1:0-1634 GCF_049974785.1 Vibrio genomosp. F10 str. 9ZD137 | reverse complement strand
GAATCCATCAGACGGGAGTGGATCGATGTTTCCAACCGGAAACCTGATTGATGAACTTGTCGTGCCCGACGTTGGGACATTTAATGCAACGTTCATAAACGCGGGTATCCCGACAATTTTTGTTGATGCAGAATCACTCGGTTACACCGGAACAGAAAGCCAAGAAGTGATCAATGGCGATGAAAAAGCATTGGGGATGTTTGAATCCATAAGAGCGCATGGTGCACTAAGAATGGGGTTGATTGACGATATTGAAGAAGCGAAATCAAGACAACACACTCCCAAAGTGGCGTTTGTCAGCCCAGCCAAAACCTACCTCAGCTCGAGCGGAAAAACCGTCGATTGCGATGATATTGATGTGGTTGTGCGTGCGCTTTCTATGGGAAAACTCCATCACGCTATGATGGGAACAGCAGCGGTGGCCATCGCTTCGGCTGCTTGTGTGCAAGGTACGTTGGTTAATCTTGCGGCTGGAGGAAACAAGAGAGAATCCGTTACATTTGGTCACCCATCTGGCGTATTAAAGGTAGGCGCGAAAGCAAGCCATGGGCGACAAGGGTGGACGGTTGATAGGGCGACCATGAGTCGAAGTGCCCGCGTATTGATGGAAGGGAAAGTGTGTGTCCCTTTTAGCACCTCACATTAACACTGTTTTTCATGGAGGAAACAGGGCATGTCTAAGAATGATAAAACTCAACATATAAAATCGGCCTATCAAGAAGAGTATCAATGGTCACAAACGGACCCAACATCGTTTTGGGGCACTCAGGCGAAAAATATCGACTGGTTTGAGCCACCTAAAACGGTGCTTGAATCCGATGAAAATGGTATCGAACGATGGTTTCCTGATGGAATCTTAAACACCTGCTGGCTAGCGCTTGATTATCACTGCGAGAATGGACGAGGCGAGAAAGCCGCGTTAATTTATGATTCTCCAGTGACGGGAACACAGCGAGAATATACGTATTTAGAAATGCGTAACCAAGTTGCAAAAGTTGCGGGCATGTTAGCTGAGCAAGGAGTGTCGAAGGGCGATCGTGTGGTTATTTATATGCCTATGATTCCAGAAGCAGCAATGGCAATGCTAGCCTGCGCAAGACTTGGGGCGATTCACTCGGTTGTGTTTGGTGGGTTTGCACCGAGCGAGTTAGCGGTTCGAATAGAAGATGCGGAACCTAAGGTGGTGATCACGGCTTCTTGCGGAATCGAGATCAACAAAGTGCTGCCTTATAAGCCTCTCGTAGACCGGGCGATTATGGACAGTCGCTGGAAACCTGAAAAAGTTGTGGTCGTTCAACGAGAGCAATGTCTCGCGGAATTGAACTCAGAACGAGACATTGATTGGGCCAACAGTGTAGATCAAGCGCTCCCTCAAGCGTGCGTGCCTGTTTTGGCAACCGATCCTCTTTACATTCTTTATACCTCAGGAACCACGGGCAAACCGAAAGGCGTTGTTCGCGATAACGGTGGGCACGCTGTCGCAATGAAGTATTCCATGAGTACGATTTATGACATGCCCCAAGATGGCGTTTTTTGGGCGGCCTCTGACGTAGGTTGGGTGGTTGGTCACTCATACATTGTGTATGCACCGCTTATTCACGGGTGTACCAGCATTCTATTTGAAGGGAAGCCGG
>NZ_JBNGCJ010000555.1:0-610 GCF_049974785.1 Vibrio genomosp. F10 str. 9ZD137 | reverse complement strand
GCGAGTCTTAACGCTAAGCTAAGCCGCACGAAACCTTGGCATAAACTTTTGCGAAGCAAAATTGCCAAGCGTTAAGTGTCGGTTTGAGCGCCTTGTTAGCTTTTATTACTCGCAATAGCCAACTTTGGTTAGTTCGATGAAGTTATTGCTAGATTGAAAGTCATTTTCTGCCAATTTTACAAAGCAGTAACCACCCTCGACTTGGACATCTAATACATAATTCGTTGATGCGCTAGTTTCAAATTCATATGGACCTAATTGACAATTACCAGAACTACCCGCCATTAAAACAAAGTTAACTATTTTATCTTTTGGAAGAGTGAACACCTTATTATCATCGGAAAAAGTTCCGACCATGCCACCATTTTGGTAGTCATCGCACTTATTGTTGCCTTTCGGGTTTAAGTTAATTGCTATATGACCTGCTGGATTTTCTTCAAAGTGGCCACCAAGGCTAAGTGTAGGGTCTTCGGGAGACTGGGATTGATAATCGTATTTTGCAACACAGCCACTAACGCTAGCGGCAATGACTAATGAGTATATGATTTTTTTCATAAATATCCTTTTTATGATTAATGCATTTTAGAAGCTAACGCTCTGCTAAGCGGCA
>NZ_JBNGCJ010000554.1:0-4352 GCF_049974785.1 Vibrio genomosp. F10 str. 9ZD137 | reverse complement strand
GGTGGTTTAGGGGCAGCTGCAGTCGCCGTTCCTTTTATTAAATCTTGGAACCCAAGTGAAAAAGCGAAAGCTGCTGGTGCCCCTGTCGAAGTTGATATCGGTAAACTCGAAGAAGGGCAAATGGTTCGTGTTGAGTGGCGTGGAAAACCTGTATGGGTAGTCCGCCGAGCTCAATCGGTTGTCGATGGCTTAAAAGCTCTGGATGATCAATTGCGTGATCCAGTGTCTGGAGAAGAGCAGCAACCAGCCTATGCACAAAATGCTTACCGTTCAATTAAGCCTGAATATTTTGTTGCCGTCGGTATTTGTACGCACTTAGGGTGTTCGCCTACTTACCTACCTGATAGCTTCAGTGAACAGGTTCAAGGGGTTAAATCTGGTTTCTTCTGTCCTTGTCACGGCTCTAAGTTTGATATGGCAGGACGAGTATTCCAAGGTGTACCTGCACCACTCAATCTAGTTGTACCGCAGCATATGTATTTGAGTGAAACCAAAATTATGATCGGTGTTGACGACACAGGGGAGGCATAATGCAAGCGCTACTAGATTGGGTAGAAAAACGTCTACCAGTGATGGATTCTTATAAAAAGCATCTATCAGAATATCCGATGCCAAAGTCGTTCAACTTTTGGTACTTATTTGGCTCACTAGCGATGTTAGTGCTTGTTAACCAAATTCTAACCGGTATCTGGCTAACCATGAACTACGTTCCTTCTGGTGAAGGTGCGTTTGCTTCCGTTGAGTACATCATGCGCGATGTGGAATACGGCTGGCTATTACGTTACATGCACTCAACAGGGGCGTCAGCGTTCTTTGTTGTTATCTATCTGCATATGTTCCGTGGCTTGATTTATGGTTCTTACCAAAAACCTCGTGAGTTATTGTGGCTATTTGGTATGTTGATCTTCCTAGTGCTCATGGCTGAAGCCTTTATGGGTTACTTGCTGCCATGGGGGCAAATGTCCTATTGGGGTGCACAGGTAATCATTTCCCTCTTCGGTGCGATACCGGTTATTGGCGATGATCTGACGCTTTGGATTCGTGGTGATTACGTTATTTCTGGTGCGACACTAAACCGTTTCTTTGCTCTCCATGTTATTGCACTGCCTATCGTTCTACTTCTATTGATCGTATTGCACGTTCTTGCTTTGCATGAAGTCGGCTCGAACAACCCTGATGGTATCGAAACTAAATTACCAAAAGGCTCGATGGGCGATGACTACAAAACGCAGTTTAAGTTCCACGAGAACTACACTAAAAAATACGATGTCATCGATTCTATTCCTTTCCATCCATATGGAACGGTTAAAGATCTAGTTGGTGTCGCAGGCTTCTTGTTCTTGTTCTGTTATGTGTTGTTCTTTAATCCAGAGATGGGCGGTTACTTCCTTGAGCCACCTAACTTTGAAGCTGCTAACCCTTTGAAAACGCCAGAGCATATTGCTCCAGTATGGTACTTCACACCATTCTATGCGATTTTACGTGCGGTCCCTGATAAACTTCTTGGGGTGGTCGCGATGGGCGCATCGATTGTTGTGCTGTTCCTTCTACCATGGTTCGATCGTTGTAAAGTGCGCTCTTACCGTTACCGTAGTAAGCTTCATCTACTGAATATTATTCAGTTCACTATTAGCTTCATTGCACTAGGTGTATTGGGTGCGCTTCCAGCGACTGCATTATATACACTAATGGCACAAATCTTTAGCTTAGGTTATTTCATGTTCTTTGTTTTGCTATTCTTCTACAGCAAAAATGAGGCGACGAAACCGTTACCAACTAGGGTGAAATTCAAATGAAGAAGTGGATTGTAATTTTATTTGCATTGTTGCCATCTCTAGCATTAGCGGCTGGCGGGAATGTACATTTAGACAAAGCGAACAATGATTTATCTGATCAAGCTTCATTGCAAAATGGCGCTAAGTTATTCATGAACTACTGTTTTGCTTGTCATGGGACTCAGTATCAGCGCTATGAACGTGTTGCGAAAGACATCGGCATTCCTTTGGACCTCATGAAGGAAAACCTGATGTTTGATCCTGAGGCGAAAATTGGTGACTTGATGGTAAGCGCCATTCCTCAAGATTCTGCAGCGAAGTGGTTTGGTGGCCCGCCGCCTGATTTGACATTGGTTGCTCGTGTTCGTGGTACTGATTGGTTATACACCTATCTACGCTCGTTTTACACGGATCCAAGTCGCCCATTTGGCGTAAACAACATCGTGTTCCCTAGTGTTGGTATGCCTCATGTTTTAGAAGAGCTACAAGGCATTCCTGAACCTGTTTACGAGACTAAAATCGTTGATGGTGTAGAGCATAAGACGGTTGTTGGTGTTAAGACGGATGGTTCTGGCGAGTTAAACACTGAGGAATACGACTCAGCGGTTCGCGACCTTGTGAACTTCTTAGAATACTCGGGTGATCCGGTTAAGTTAGAGCGTCATGCTCTAGGTTGGTGGGTGATGGCTTTCTTAGTGATCTTCACTATTGTCGTCGTGTTGCTTAAGAAAGAGTATTGGCGTGATGTGCACTAATTGTGCTATAATGCCACGCTGATTTTTAATTTTGTTTAATGGAGGCTAAGCCTCCATTATTTTTTTGTATCTGTAAGTATGCTGGAGGGCTCCATGGCTGTAGCTGCGAATAAACGTTCTGTGATGACTCTGTTTTCAAGTGCATCTGATATGTATAGCCATCAGGTTCGTATCGTCCTTGCTGAGAAAGGCGTAAGTGTTGAAGTTGAGCTTGTTGACGAAGCAAATTTGCCTAACGAGCTCATTGAGCTAAATCCTTATAAGTCGGTACCAACATTGGTTGACCGTGAGCTTGCGCTGTACGATTCGAAAATCATTATGGAATATCTTGATGAGCGTTTTCCTCATCCACCATTGATGCCTGTTTACCCTGTTGCTCGTGGTAATAGTCGTCTGATGATCTATCGCATAGAGCGCAACTGGTACAGCCTAGCTGAGAAAGTGGTTAAGGGTAACGCTGAAGAAGCTGAAAATGCTCGTAACAAACTGCGCAATGATTTACTAACGCTGGCGCCTGTATTTGCAGAGTATGAGTACTTCATGAGCGAAGAATTTAGCCTGATCGATTGTTACCTAGCACCATTATTATGGCGTTTACCTCAACTGGGTATTGATTTGATCGGCCCTGGCTCAAAAGAGCTTAAAATCTATATGAGTCGAGTATTTGAACGTGATTCTTTCTTAGCTTCTTTGACTGAAGCTGAGCGTGAGATGCGTTTAAGCCGATAGTTATTGATGGATATTGAAAAAATGACACCACGCCGCCCATATATGCTACGCGCATTTTATGAATGGTTAGTGGATAATGACTTAACACCTCACCTAGTGGTTGATGCAACTATGCCGGGTGTTCGAGTACCTGAAGAATTTATTCAAGATGGCCAAATCATCTTGAATATTGCTCCTAGAGCGGTTGGTAACTTAGAACTTGGTAACGAAGCGATTACCTTCAGTGCTCGCTTTAGTGGCCGTCCTCATTCTGTGATAGCGCCTTTGTATTCTGTACAAGCCATCTACGCAAGAGAGAATGGCGCTGGAACGATGTTTGATCCAGAAGAGGCGTATCTTGATTCTGAAACCAAGGCTGCTGAAACAATGGCTGATGAGGACTTAGAAAATACTACTTCTATGGGTGTCAGTGGTTTGTCTTCGGTTCCGACTGAAGCATCTATAGATGTTGAAGATGAGGCTAGCCCGTCAGATGAGCCGCCTAAACCTAAAGGTCGCCCTAGTTTGAGAGTGATTAAATAAAATAGAAAAAGCAGCTTATTAGCTGCTTTTTTATTGTCTTGTGTTCTTTGTTGCCTGCTACAGACCGTCTAAATTAGTCCACATTTTGGAACGCTCTGATCACTTGTTTTACCCCAGAGATATTACGTGCAACCTCTGTTGCTATGTCCGCATGTTGTGGAGACACATAACCAAGTAAAAAGACTTCTTTGTCTTCTGTAATGACCTTTACTTTGATGCCATTTAACTCTGTGTTAGTCAAAAGTGCCGATTTAACTTTAGTCGTGATCCAACTGTCATTGCTTATTGCTGTGACTGATAACGGCTCATTAATGCGAACTTGATTATGTAGGGTTGTGACTCCTTTTAACTGTTTTGCTTCTGCTATGAAGGCATCGAGATCGGATTGGGTTTTGGCTTGCCCCATTAATACGACAGTCCCGTTGTGAGAGCTTGCAGTGATACGCAGTTGTCCACGAAATGGTGCTTTATTGCCAAGGCCCGCCACCTCAAATTCAATATTGTTGTCATTCCAAATTTCTTTGGTACTTCGTGTGTCTGTAATAATGGTTGCGGTTGTTGCTGCGCCTGC
>NZ_JBNGCJ010000553.1:0-512 GCF_049974785.1 Vibrio genomosp. F10 str. 9ZD137 | reverse complement strand
GCGAGTCTTAACGCTAAGCTAAGCTGCACGAACCTTGGCATACACTTTTTGCGAAGCAAAAATGCCAAGCGTGTAGTGTCCGCTTAAGCGCCTTGTTATGTACTTGGCTGATACTCAAATTTCGTTAATTTCCAACGATCCTTTCCTGACCAACTAATTTCATTAAATGATGTAGTCAGAACATCATTTTCCAACAGTTCCATCATGTATGAACTTGGAGAAACAGTAACTTTGAAATCATACGAAAACGCAAAGCCGTGTTTATGTAGTTTCAACATCAGATTTAGAACCAGTTCATTTTCCTCTTCTGGAGTGCTAGCTGAAATTGGTATTTCAGTCTCATACCCTAAAGCGTTTAACTGCTCTAAACTTCCACCTAGTTTTAACGAGGCGCTAGATATATACCTAACATAAGGAGGAGGAGCTTCTCCTGCCTCACAAAAAGTTACGTCATATGGTGGTTGTTTTATCATGTTACCTCCTTGTACATAACGCCTGCATAACACGTTTGC
>NZ_JBNGCJ010000552.1:0-8668 GCF_049974785.1 Vibrio genomosp. F10 str. 9ZD137 | reverse complement strand
TCGACCACTCAGCCATCTCTCCGTTGTTGGGGCGTATGATAAAGGGTGCTCAGCAGGTTGTAAATAGGCACCTACATCGTTTGCTTTCTTTTTATACACTTATGTCTATTTTATTTTTGATTGGGTGGATTATAGGCATTATTTCATTAAATTTTGAAGGTGATGGTAAGAAAATGGTGGCTGAGCCTCTTAGGTTTGGGGACTCTGGTTACAGGGTGTTAAGTCTTTGGGGCTCAGGAATAAGGAATATGGAAAAAAGGAATGGAGTCAAATCAAAGCCATTAGCTGTCTGCGAGTAAGAGAAAGAAAAAGAGAAAGAGCCAGAGTATACGTAACTTTTGAGGTTGCGATACTCCGGTTGTCATTCCTAAGCGATCTTAATTACATCGTAAATAGAGGATGTTGAGTCTAATTTTCCCGAGCATAAAAGCGCTGTAACTCGGTCAAACCTTGCATCAATATAGGCAGTGTAGGGCTTTGATCTTTCAACCTTTTATACTCTTCGTCATAAAGTTTGAAATTGCCAAACTTATCAATAACAGTCGTCTGATTCGATGTGATCAAAGCCAGTTCTCTCGAATCGCCGGCTAGAATCCACTTTCGTCGACGTTCATCAAAAATATTGCGGCCACTGCTGTAGTCACTTGGATTAGATGATACACCGAGTAAGTCTTGTAACAATGTCACCGATACATCTAAATGACTCGAACGATGATTGTAGGTTGCAGGCAACTTACCTGGCCATTGAATCACCATAGGGACTTGTAATTGATAACGACTAAAGTTGGTGCTCGCGCCCCAGGTGTTGGTGTTGGTCTCATTAAGTTCTGTACCGTGATTAGAAGTGATGATCACGACAGTATTTTTAGCCAATTGCAATTCATCAAGCTTATTGAACAAGGTGCCAAGCTCCTGATCCGCTTGTTTTACTGATGCTTGATAATTCTGAGAAAACACTTCTTTGGCGGTACCCGAATTGACTTCTTCCAAAGAGAAGTTTTCAATCGTTGTTAGTTCGATAAAGCTAAACCATGGGCTTTTTGATTTACTGGCCCAGTCACTCCATGCTTCAATAGTTTGGCTATCGGCAGTGCTAGCGCTATCAAATGCCATACCAGTGAAGGGCATTCCACGAAACAGTGTTTCTGCGTAAAGATCATCATCAAAATTGTCGCCGCTGAATAAACCGAAGTTGTATTTTTTGTCTGTCAGTGTGTCAATCAAAACGGGCAAGCTGGCTTGAGACTTGATGCTTGCCGCGTAGCTACTCGGTAATCCATAAAGTAAGCCAAACATGCCGTACATGTTATTACTCGAACTGTAGTGATTGGTAAAATTAAGTGCGTTTTCTGCATATTGTGACGTGAATGGCATCACGTTATTGTTCAGCGAGTCTGCTCTAAGGCCGTTAATACTCACTATTAATATATTCAGATTGTTTCCACGTCGATCAAAGCGCAGTTTATCGTACGGGTAACGGACTAGATCACCACTGCCTTCGCTTTCTGCAAGACGTTTTAGATAGTCATCTTTGTCTAATAATCCATGTTTTTCCATGAACGATTTTGCCGTCATTGGGTAAGACAACGGGAAATTTGATTTCTGGCTGGTTACTGGGTTGTAGAAGTAAGCGTCAGACCAAACATAAGTGAGATGGCTGGCAATAAAACATAGAAAAAATACCGCTGTAATCGGTCGCCCTACATGCTTATGAGAAAGTTTACGTTGTTTACGCCATACCCATTCAGATAAGCCTAATTGAAGTAGAAAAATGAGCGGCAAAACAATGAAAAGGTGTTGCAGCCCTTGGGCATGTTCACTGCTTCCCTCATTAAAAAGAAGCTCCCACACGAGTGGCGTTAAGTGTAAATTGAGGGTTTGGTAGGCTTGAGTATCGATTAAAAGAACCGTCAAACCCATAGTGGCGAAACACACCGAAAAAAGTCGAAATAGTTTACGGGACGGAATGATAAATGTTAACGGGAACAAAACGAGCAAGTACAACGCAAACACCAGAAAGCCGAAATGCCCGACCCAAGAAGAAGCGAGATAAAACTGTCCCAGCAAGGTTTCTGGCCAAGGAGATTGTGTAATGTAGCGGGTACCAACTAACATTGCTGCAATGATATTGAAGAAAGCAAACCAATGCCCCCAACCCACTAAACGAGAAACTCGTTCGCTATATGTATTTCCGCTATCTACCATTAGTCGTTTTGCAGCCCGTTATAATTAATGTGTTTGCTCTTCTAGTGAAGAAATCAACGCTTGAGCAAATTTTTCAGCAATTGCTTTGCGTTGTGAAGCAGCAACGTTCTGATTTAAAACATTGGTTGCAATGTTTCCAGCGATCATCAATGAAAGTTCTGGTGTTGCACCATGTTTATCCAAAATAGCGGCCACTTCCGCTAGGATAATTTCAACTTGATCGTCACTGTATTTAGATGTAATCGGCATAAAGACTCTATAGATGATAGTAAAAGCGGCTTATGATAACCTACAATGCCTATCAACTGAAACCTAGAACGCCGATATTTTCATTATGAGCCTTCAATTATCAAACGTCATTTTACACCAATTATCGAAAAACGATCAGGATGAACTCATCGTTAATTTTCGTTCTCATTCATTAGAAAACGATGGCTCTACAGAGCACCTTGTGGCTGAGTTACATCGTGTCTTTAACGCTAAAGCCGGCAAAGGCTTTGGTTCTTTTAAGTCAGACAGCGAATTTCAAATGTGGTTGCAAGAACTTCGCCAAGGTGAGAAGAATTTTTATGATTTCTCACAACTTAGTGCAAACCGACTGAAACAAGAACTCTCTAAGTACCCATTCGCTGATGAAGGTATCCTGGTTATTGCCGAATACCAATCACTGGCGACAGACTATTTATTCGTTGCATTACTTCCTTCAATTCAAAGCCTTAAAGTAACGGAAGGATTAGAGATCAGTGCGACAGACTATCTCGATATCAATAAAATGGATATCGTTGCTCGAATCGATTTATCGAGTTATGAGACAGACAAAGAGTCAAACCGATATTTAGCGTACATAAAAGGTCGGGTTGGCCGTAAGGTGGCAGACTTTTTCCTAGACTTCCTTCAGGCGGAAGTAGGATTGGATACAAAACAACAAAACCAAGTATTGATGCAAGCAGTCCAAGATTTCTGCAGTGACTCCAAGTTAGAAAAAGAAGACGCGACAAATTATAAAAAGCAAGTCTACGATTATTGCAACGAAACGATCAAATCGGGTGCAGAAGTTCAAGTTCGTGAATTGTCTGGTGAGCTTCCTCAAAGCCAGGAAGGAACAAGCTTTCTTGATTACACCAAAGAGCAAGGCTACGAATTAGAAGACAGTTTTCCAGCTGACCGTTCAACAATGCGCAAGTTGACTAAGTACGTCGGTGCGGGTGGTGGATTGAATGTGAGTTTTGATAGTTTGTTGCTTGGTGAACGTATTTTTTATGATCCAGAGACGGATACGTTAACGATAAAAGGAACGCCGCCTAATTTACGCGACCAATTAACGCGAAATTAGTGACATAGAGAGAGCTTTTGTTCTCTCTTTTTTTTATTTATTTGCCATGGTGACATACTCTATAAAGACAGTGTATTACATTATGGAAAATAATAGGTTACCTCTATGTCGACGGAAGCGATGAAAACCAAGAAAAAGCAACTGCTGGCCATTGTTTGTCTTTGGTTCCTAGTCATTATTACGACAATGAGCCTTGTCCGGGCGAATTCAGACAATCAAGCGAGTATTACAGAGCTTGGAAACAGTCTAGAAGCGCTTCGCAATACGCTCCATTTTGATGCGCAGTATCGAATGGCTCATGTGGACGACACCTCTCTCAAAGTTCAATTGCTTTACTCGTTAATCTTACAGTTAGAAACTAACGATAAGAATCGTTTCTTTCAACTCGACACGAGTCAATTAGTATTCACGACCAAGCGTTTTATTGAATTAACGCGACAGTTTAATAACATCGATGAACAGGTCATTGAATTGGTTGAGCAACTTAAAAAAATCAGAGAGTCTTATCAAGACAATTCCTCTATGCAGACGGTATATTTTCAGCTGAGTAGCCATATATTCGAAGCCATGTTTAGCAGCGCTTCGACAAGCCCTGAAATTTATCGTTCTTTGGATTATTTGTTTGTCCAGTCTCAGACGATGTCGCCTGACGAGGGGGAGAAACTTCAGCAAGCTTTAGCTCAAACATCTTCTGTTTTAAGTGTTTATGCCAAAGGAAGTTATTTGGTTGAAAAACTGGTCAATCACCCGGTCAACCTCGTCCAGTCAGAATTAAAGCGTCAATATGATGAGCAAATGACTGGGTACTTTATGATTTCAATTGCCACGAGTGCATTGGCGATATTCAGTTTGTTTTTTCTCTCAATGAAGCAGCCAAATCCATCACTTAATCCGGCGGTTAAAGAGAAAGCAAAGACAGAGGATTTAGCGACAGAGGAACTGGAGCAAGTGGCCGCTTCTGTAGTAACAAAACAAAAAACAGTAGCGACACAACACGATGAAAAAGGTGACGTGATGAGTAAACCTTTACAATCTGATCATGTGGATTCTAATTCGTCGTCAGTACAGCAAGAGTCCACGAGTCATCATCAGGATTCTTCTACAAAACATCAACCCAATCAAAGTATCGATAGTAATGAAAAATCAACTGCTTCTGAAAAAGTAAGTATCGATCATATGTTGCACTCTTTAAACGGTGACAATGAGTCCGTCTTGTTACTCTTAGATGTGTTTATTCAGGATCATGAAACCAATGCAGAAGAGATAAGAGAGACGCAAAATACTGATATCGAACATGCCATGCGAATTGCACATAGCTTAAAAGGCGTTGCAGGTAATCTTGGTGCTCTAGAGCTAAAAGAGATTGCCACCGAGGTTGAATCGGATCTCAAGCACGGTACTCATGTGAGCGATGAGAAACTAGAGCGCTTAGCGACGGTTTTATCGTTTGCGGTCGGGAGTGCAAGGGATTATCTAAGCCAGCATTGTTAACTTTCATCAATAAGACTATTAATACGATCAGTGGCGCCAATTCTTGACAGTTTTATGACTTTACAGGTTAATAATCCTCGCCGTTTTTTTATTTGGATATAAAGCTATGTATTGCCGTCGCCTGAGTCAGTGGTTGTTATGTTGTGTTGCTCTTAGTTTGAGTGGATGCTCTTTGCTTGAGGTGAAAATTGATACACAAACAACGCCATTGACTCAGCAAGAACTCAATATGCGTTTGTTAACACGAGAGTATGCGCAGACTTTTTTCTCACAGGTAGAGCAAACAGCCGACACTATTTCTGATAACTATCCGGCCGATGATGCTATTCACCAATCTTACTTGTTGTTATGGAAAATTAACGCGACTGAAGGAATGCAGAGTGCGGCGTATCAGGGTAGCCCTACTGCAGCATTAATCGATAGCTGGGTGTTTAGCTATCAAATGGCCGCTTATTTTGAGCAAGGGAACAGTACGGAACTATTCCAGCTTGAACAAGCGACATCCGTCTCCAAGCTGCTCGCTGAGGACATGGATCAGCGTGCCAAGTCTCTTCTTAAAAAGAGTGTTTATCAATCAATGAGATCCTTTGTTCAACAATTCTCATTAGATCATCCGTTCAGTGATATTTCGCTTAGCAGAACGCCAGCTTATCGACAGTGGCTGACTATCAACCAAATCAATCAAGGTGACGTGAAGTCGACAATGGGAACCATGCCTGAAGCGTTAGGCGATGTCTCTGATAAGTTAAGCTTGGTAGCGGAGCAGACGCCAAAAGTGATGACTTGGAAAGCCCAACTCATGGCACTAAACAGCAATATCAGCGGACAAGAAATATCGGAAACGTTGCAAAGTGTTCAAGCCACATCCCGTTCTTTCCAAGACTTTGTAGAAAATAATCCGGAATATATGAAGGTCTTAGCTGAACAAATGGCCGTCACATTACAGCCGCTCGTTAATGACATTGACAATAAAACCAATGCTAGGCTTGTGCAGCTAGGCGGCGAACGCAAAGCGCTAGAAGCAATGGTGGAAAATGAGCGCGTTGAATTAATCAAGATGATTGAAAAAGAAAGGAAAGCCATTGCGGTTATCGTTTCCTCAGAACGGGAAAAGTTTACCCAAGACATAGACAAAGTTTCTCAAGATATCGTCATTTTGGCGGTCGACAAAATGATGGAGTTGGTGAAAAGCCTCATACTGTATTTTGTCCTCTTTCTCGGCGCTATTTTCTTTGCTCCGTTAGGGTTAGGTTATTTCTTAGGGAAGCGCGCCGCAAATAAGTCCTAGCCGATTAGACGACTTCAGACTGCGCCTTGAAAAATCGAATCATCTCGACCCTTTTGGCCTTTCTCTCCGCTTTTTCTAGAATCTCTTGGCGTTTTCTAGAAAAAGTGACCATAAATGGCATTATTTAGTAATTATCGCTTGAGATTTTTTGTCGAAAAACTTATAGATGGATAAATACATTTTTTAATACATGGAGCGTTTTTGTGATGAGAGTCGGTTTAGTTGGTTGGCGTGGTATGGTTGGTTCCGTGCTTATGCAACGTATGGTAGAAGAAAAAGATTTCGACCTAATAGAACCTGTTTTTTATAGTACTTCTCAAGTTGGTATTCCAGCGCCTGCTTTAGGTAGCAACCCAGCAGGTATGCTGCAAGATGCGTTTGACATCGAAAGCTTGAAACAATTAGATGCAGTGATCACTTGTCAGGGTGGCAGCTATACCGAGAAAGTATACCCAGCTTTACGCCAGGCAGGATGGAAAGGGTACTGGATTGATGCAGCCTCTACGTTGAGAATGGCTCAAGACTCCATTATTACTCTTGATCCGGTCAACTTGGCTCAGATCCAGCAAGGAATCCATTCTGGAACCAACACCTTTGTGGGTGGTAACTGTACCGTAAGCTTGATGCTCATGGCTTTAGGTGGTCTATACGAGAAAGGCCATGTTGAGTGGATGAGTGCAATGACCTATCAAGCGGCATCAGGAGCAGGTGCGAAGAATATGCGCGAGCTTATCTCGCAGATGGGGGTTGTGAATGATTCGGTTAGCTCAGAGCTGGCTAATCCAGCGAGTTCCATTTTAGATATAGATAAAAAAGTGGCGGACACGCTACGTTCTGGTTCGTTCCCAACGGATCAGTTTGGTGTTCCTCTTGCTGGATCATTGATTCCTTGGATTGATGTGAAGCGTGAAAATGGCCAAAGCAAAGAAGAGTGGAAGGCCGAAGTTGAAGCGAACAAGATTTTAGGTTTTCAAGATGCCCCAGTGCCAATTGATGGTACTTGTGTTCGTATTGGTGCTATGCGTTGTCATGCCCAAGCGCTTACGATTAAGTTGAAGCAAAACATTCCGCTAGATGAAATTGAAGAGATGATCTCGACTCATAATGACTGGGTTAAAGTGATTCCAAATGATCGTGATATTACTGCGCAAGAGCTAACGCCAGCAAAAGTCACTGGAACACTATCAGTGCCAGTAGGGCGTTTGCGTAAAATGTCGATGGGTGATGATTTCTTGAATGCGTTTACGGTTGGTGACCAACTACTTTGGGGTGCCGCAGAGCCTTTGCGTAGAACATTACGTATTTTACTTGCAGAAAAATCGTAATCACTGTTGTATTGGAGAAAAGCGCCTGTTGGCGCTTTTTTTTTGTTAATTCAGAAGGCCTCGTGCTTTATCCTGCGGGATCGCTAGGAACAATGCGCATATCTGGATCGGCTAATTCTGCGCCACAAAACTTGCAATGAAGAGCATCGCTTTCATGTCCTGTCTTCATACAGTTAGGGCACTTAACCAGATTTCGGTGTGCATTCATCTCTTGATTCAACTCTGCCGTAATGATTCCGGTGGGTACCGCTAGAATTGAATAACCAAGCAGCATGACAAGAGAAGCGACCGATCGGCCAAGAGGTGTTACTGGCGAAATATCGCCATATCCTACCGTCGTGATGGTCACGATAGCCCAATAGATGCTCATCGGAATACTAGAAAAACCATTTTCAGGCCCTTCAATCACGTAAAGCAGTGAGCCAAAAATAGTCACTAGAATGGCGACCATACTGAAAAAGATAAGGATCTTTCTTCGGGACATATAAAGAGATCGAAGTAGGATGTGTGAGTCTTGAAGGTAGCGCACCAGTTTAAGAATTCGAAAGATTCTCATGACCCTCAATAAACGAATCACTCCCATGAAGGAAGCGCCTGGGATGAGTAAGGCAAGATACGTTGGAAGTATAGCTAATAAGTCGATCACACCGTAAAAACTTCGGGCGTAGGCGGTCGGCTTTGGAGAGCAATAAAGCCTGAGTAGATATTCAATGGTAAATAGGCCGGTAAAAAAATACTCAAGTATTTTTAGAGCAAAATGCCATTCTGCATCAGTAGAGTAGACTGAGTCGGCCACTAGGACGGATAGGGATAAAAATATGGCGATGATCAGCCCGATATCAAATATACGACCTGCTTTAGTATGGGTACCAAAAATGATGATGTAGAGATGATGTTTCAATGAATGATCAGTTAAAGTCATAATAGTGCTGTTAGTGAATGAACAGCACCATAATAACGTGAGATCAAAAAGTAATCGAGTGGTTAACGAGTCAGCCGTCGCTAGGGCGTGTTGATCTTTCGCGG